>JAIUNA010000155.1 GCA_022565265.1 Roseinatronobacter sp.
AAAAACGCGGCAAGCGCCACAAGATGCATACCCGCAACGGCCAGAATGGCAGGTGGCAGAAATGCGCCCAGCACAATCGCCAGCACTGCCCCCAGACCAGCCCCCGCACCTACCCCCACAATACCGGGATCGGCCAAGGGGTTGCGGAAAAGCCCCTGCATCACCGCGCCAGAGACGGCCAGCGATGCGCCCACCAGCAGCCCCGTCAGCAGCCGTGGCAAGCGGATATCAAAAAGCACCACATGCTCGCGCAAGCTCAGTTCTTGGCCCGACAGCCATTTGCCAAGAATTTCGGGCAGCGATACCCCCGCAGCCCCTGTGCCCAGCGAGGCGAGAGAGGCCAGCGCGACGAAAGCCACCAGTACCAGCAGCACGGCGCGCGCGCGCGCCGAACGATCGCCGGTTGCTGCGCTGCCCGCGCCGCGTGTCCATGGCAGGGCAACCATGCGCCTAGCCCCCTTTATGGGGCGGCTGGCGGTATAGCGCGCCATGCAACTCTTGCGCGGCCTGTGCCGTGCGAGGCCCAAAGCCCAGCAAATAGATTCCGTTCATGCGGATAACCGCCCCGTTTTCAGCCGCCGGGGTTAGCCCCAGTGCAGGGTGGGCCAGAATTTCAGCATCTGAAATCGCATGATCGCCATCGCGATCCATCATCAGGATCACATCAGGCGCGGCAGCGGTGATGGCCTCGTCACTCAGCAGTCGATAGCCTGCAAAATCATCAAAGGCATTCACCCCGCCCGCCAGTCGGATCATGGCATCTGCGCCAGTATCACGCCCGGCCGCATTTATCCGCCCACTTTGGGCCGACAGAACAAACATGACCCGCTTTGGCCTGCGCACTGCTTCTGTGATCTTGGCAAGTGCGGCAAACTCGGCCTCCAGTTGCGCAACAAGCGCCTCACCGGCCGCCTGAGCCTCCAGATAGGTGGCGATCGTCATCACGCGCTCCAGCACTGCGGTTGGGCTTGGCTCTTCCGTTATCTGCACGAAAGGGACAGAGGCCGCCTGCATGATCTGCACAGTTTCCACTGGGCCAGAGCCTTCGGATGCAAGGATAAGGTCAGGATCGAGGGTCAGCAGGCCTTCGGGCGAAAGTGCGCGCATATAGCCAACATCCGGCAGTGCCGCGACCTGAGGCGGAAAACTGGCTGTCGTATCGCGCCCCACCAGCCGGTGGTCTTGCCCCAATGCATAAACAATCTCGGCCAGCCCCCCGCCAATCACGACAACACGCTCTTGCGCGGCCAGCGGAGTTGCAAGAACTGCAAGGAAAACACCCAATCTCAGCATGGTTTAAATCTCCGCCTTGCGGGGCAGTGCCTCTACCATCGCACGAAACGCGCGCGTATCTGGGGCGCGTTTGCCAAAAATCTGCCCGATCAACGTCCCATCAGCGTCAAATGCCTCGATCGAATGGGCCATGCCATCGCGGATAGGTTTGATAACATGCCAGACTTCGGCCACGTGATCTGCGCGCAGATGCAGATTGAAACGGGGATCAAGCACATTGATCCACGGCCCCATCGGCTCTATCCGGGTAACGGGGCCGCCATGTATCTGGATGCAGCCCTGATTGCCCACAAAGATCATCAGCGGAATCTGGTCTTGCGCCGCCTTTTGGAGAACCCCGGTCACAGCATCGGGGCGCAATGCAAAGGCCCAGGGCGCGCCCGCAACACGGTAAGCACCAAGGCGATTCATTTTCAACTTCGAGACCATGCGCAGGAATTGATGCGTATCTGTCATTTCGGCCCAGTCGCGGCGCAAGTCATCGGCTTTTTCAGGGCGTAGTTTCGGGCCTTCGACCGGTGCACGCGGAACCAACTGGATGGTATCGGTGTTATCGTCGCTCTGAAGATCGCGCACCAATTTGTCAAAGGCGGCATGGTCAGAGCCTTGGGTCAGAAAGACTTTGTGCACAGCATCCCCCGCCGCATCGAACACCTGCAAAGAGGGGCGCGGGCCATCCAGCACAGCGAAACCATGCACCCAATGCTTGGGGAACATCCGCAAGTCTATCTCGGTGCCCAGAACCATCGCAGCATGCGCGCCGGAATGGTAATCTTCATACTGGCCCCGCCGCTCGTGCACGCAAGAGCGATTTCGCGTCAGGGCCATGACATCGCCAAGTGTCTGGATGGCAGGAAAGAGGCGATCAAGCGCTGTGTTTATCCGCACGACACGCCCCGCCCCTGCCGGGGCATATCCGACATGCGCCGCCAGAAGGGACGCTTCGCTTGCGCCCAGACTTTCTGCCAGATCGCGGGCGCGCGTCTTCGGATTTTCTGCACGCGCGCGGCGCAGATCGGCGGGCGAAATAGGGGAAATTATATCCAGCGTCATGGCAAGCTCCTGATTTGGTCACGGGTCTGAAAGGTCAGGCGCGTTTCTGGCTCAGGGCTGGATGGCGCATGAAGCAGTGGTCGCTTCATTCTTGACAGTTTTACTAAGACAATGATAACGCCACCGCAAGCAGAAAATCTGCATCGCCAGCCCTTGCGCCAGCCTCTTCCGAAAACCTGAACGAAAAGGCGGAATTATGCGCATTCTGGCGTTACTCCTTGGTCTTGGCCTGCAACCCCTATGGGCAGAAGGTGTATCTATTCGATTGGATCAGGCCAATCCGGGCACGGATCAGTGCCAGTTGGTTTTCGTGCTGGACAACGCGACAGCCACGGAATTTGAACAGATTCAGGCCGAAATCGTGCTCTTGAGCCACGAATCGCGCGTGGTTCGGCTAAGTTTGCTGGATTTCCAAGACCTGCCGGCACAGGGGCTGCGCGTGCGCAGCTTCACTTTGCCGGGGGTTGATTGCGCCGATCTGGGACGGGTGTTGTTCAATGCGCTGGCAGTCTGCACCCCGCTGGCGGCCAAAGAATGCAGCGCGGCTCTCTGGGTTGGCAGCAATACCGATATCGAGGTGTTGAAATGAGCGCGCCCTTGGAGGCGGTGCAGGCGTTTCTTGTCCTTGGTGGGCCGGTCGTGGCGATCTTGCTGGCCATGTCAGTGCTGGCTTTGGCGCTGGTTCTGATAAAACTCTGGCAGTTTCAACGCGCAGGCATGGGCGATCATGCACAACTTGTCGTGGCGCTGGATAAGGCCGACCGTGGCGCAACACAGGCTGCCTTGCGCCATGCCGCAGAGGCGCGCAGCCATCTGGCCCCGCTGGCCGTGCTGGCACTGCGCGCGAAGGGCGAACCGGAGGCGCTGCGCGCGCGGCTGACAGGCTTGGCAGAAGAGGCCATCGCCCGGCTGCAATCAGGATTCCGGCTGCTGGATTCCATCGCGCAGGTGGCCCCGCTTCTGGGCCTATTCGGTACGGTTCTGGGGATGATCACGGCCTTTCAGGCCTTGCAAGAGGCTGGCGCGAATGTTGACCCCTCAGCACTGGCAGGGGGGATATGGGTTGCGCTTTTGACAACTGCTGTCGGGCTGGGGGTGGCAATGCCCGCATCCCTTATGCTGACATGGTTTGAAGCGCGGGTTGCGCGCGAGGCGCGGCTGGCTCTGCAAATCATTGATGTGGCGCTCTGCCAAGGTCTGGCGCAAGACACATGTCCGCTCACCACTCCTGCAACCACCGGGGGGCCTTATGCCTAAGGGGATGGCGATTACGCATCGGCGCAAGCGGCTGTCGATGACGTCACTCATCGATGTTATCTTCCTGCTGCTTTTGTTCTTCATGCTCAGTTCCACATTCGCTCGCCAGGGTGAATTGCCGCTAGATGTGGCCTTGGGCGGGGCAGAAACGCCCCTCGAAACGCCACCGGCCTTCGTCCAACTGCGCGCGGAAGGGTTGCGGTTGGATGGCCGTGATATCACGCCAGAGGCACTGCGCGAGGATCTGGCAATGCGTGGTGAAGGGGTGGTTCTGCTGTCGATTGACGATGGAGCGCAGGCCCAGCCCCTCGCCGAGATCCTGCATGCTGTGCAAGGGCTGGGCGGCTGGCGGTTGGCAGTGCTGAGGGCCGCGTCTTGAAGCGCGCGCTGTTCCCGGAGCCGCGCCCACGCGCAGAGGCGACAATCGCGCTGATCAACATCGTGTTTCTGATGCTGATTTTCTTTCTGATTGCAGGCAGTCTTGCACCGCGCCCTGATGCAGATGTAACCCTTGTCAGCTTGAACGAGATCACAACCGAACCCCCTTCGGATGCGCTGGTAATGCTGGAGGATGGCAGCCTGCGCCATGCGGGCCGGACTCTGAGCCAAGATGCGGCTATCGCAGAATTCGCGGGCGCAGCGCGGGTGCGCCTGCTGCCAGACCGTGCGGCACCAGCGGCCGAACTTGTGGCGCTTGCTCAGGGCTTGCGCGCGGCAGGGGTAAAAGCCTTGGTCATTGTAACAGAACGGGGGCTGCCATGACGGCACGCGCCGTATTGCAAGCCTGCCCGCAACGCGATGGCTGCCCGCTGGTCAGCCCGCATGATCTGCGACGGCTGGATATCGCGCCGCGCTTTGGCTCTGTTCTGCTCGCGGCAGGCTTGTCGCTTTCATTGCATCTGGGCGCAATGGCAGGTTTGGCCCCACGTGACGCCGTACTCATGGCAGGCGGCGGCGATGCCGCCCCCGCAGCGCTTGGCACCAGCTTTGCCGATTTCGCCCAAGGCATGCTTTCCCCGTCAGAGGCTGCGCTTGAAGTGCCGGAGGTGGCAGAGGCAGTTATGCCGGATACCGCCGCTCTGGCGATGACACCGCCAGAGCCAGCCATCACCTTACCCATGGCACCCGATATGCAAGAGGCGCTGATGCCAGCCGTGCCGGATGCGCCTGAACCGCAGCCAATGGCCCTGCCAGATATGCCCGCCCCCCTGTCGCAAGATCTGGCGCAAACCGAGGCGCAGCCCCCCGACACCAGACCAAGCGATCTTGCCCCGGAAACCAGCCGCAAACCCGCCCCGCGCCCAGAACGCAAACCCGCCGCCACCCCGCCGCCTCAGGGCAATGCGCCGCAGACTGCTGCGCGTGGCAGCCAGCAGGGCGCACAAGGCCAAGCGGCCAGCGCGGCGCCCCAGCGCGCGCAGGCCAGCACACAGGGAACCGCCGCCGCCGCGAACTATCCCGGCGAGGGACTGCGCCAGATTCAGCGCACCAGACAGGCCCGCAGCCCTGCCCGTGGTCAGGTTCTGGTGGTGTTCAGCGTGACCAACTCCGGCGCTCTCGCCTCATCCACGATTGCAAGGTCATCGGGCCATGCGGGGCTTGATCAGACAGCCCTTGACCATATCCGCCGCGCAGCCCCATTCCCGCCACCACCCGCTGGTGCACAGCGCCAGTTCAGTTTTGAATTTCTTGGCCGATAAGCATCAGAGGCCATGCGCCTTGCCCCACAAGGCCAAGCTTGCCACGGGGCCTTTGCCAAACCACCGCCGGGATACCGGGGTTATCGCTGCGTTACCTCATCGCCGTATTTGGACGCGCCGCGCGCTGCACTCTCTGGCCTAGCGGAAATTCAGCAGCTTCCCCAGATAGCTGCCATACTCGTTTTTGCGAAATTGTTCTGCGCGTGCGGCCAGTTGCGCCGGGTCGATCCAGCCTGCACGGAAGGCGATTTCATCGGGAGAGCCGACTTGCAGCCCCTGCCGCTCTGTCAGGGTACGCACGAAATTTCCTGCATCCAGAAGGCTGGCATGTGTGCCCGTATCCAGCCACGCATAGCCGCGGCCCATTTTTTCTACATGCAGCGGGCCATCTGCCAGATACAGTTCCAACAGGGCGGTAATCTCCAACTCTCCGCGCGCGGAGGGGCGCACTTTTGCGGCCAGTTCCGGCGCGCGCCCATCCAGAAAATACAGCCCCGTCACCGCATAGCTTGAGGGCGCAATGGCGGGTTTTTCGACAATCGCGCGCACCGCACCATGAGCGTCAAAATCCACAACCCCGTAGCGTTCGGGATCGGTGACATGATAGCCAAAGACAGTGCCGCCGCTGCTGCGGGCATTGGCCGCGGCCAGAACTTCGGGCAGGCCATGGCCAAAAACGATGTTCTCGCCCAGCACCATCGCCGAGGGGCTGCCCGCAAGGAAATCTTGCGCCAGTAGATAGGCCTGCGCCAGCCCATCCGGGCTGGGCTGCACAATCCACTCAAAGCGCAACCCCCATTGGCTGCCATCGCCCATAAGCCGCTGAAACTGCGCCTGATCATCGGGTGTGGTGATGATCGCAATCTCGCGTATCCCCGCCAGCATCAGCACTGAAAGCGGGTAATAGATCATCGGCTTGGCATAGACCGGCAACAACTGCTTGGACACACCCATGGTGATCGGCCAAAGCCGCGTGCCAGACCCACCGGCCAGAATGATGCCTTTGCGCATGCTCATGAGGTTCCTTTCATATCCGCAATAACCGCGCGCAAGCCTTGCCGCCAATCGGGCCGGGTGATGCCAAAACGGGCCAGAGCGGCGCAGTCCAGCCGCGAATTGCCAGGGCGGCGTGCAGGGGTTGGGTAATCCTCGGTTCGGATATCGTCAATCCGGCAGCCAAGCCCGGCTTCTGCCATGATCGCGCGGGCGAAATCGGCCCAGCTGGTATCGGGCGTGCCTGCGAAATGATAGGTGCCAGAGAGTGCGGGCGCATCTTGCAGCACCTCTGCCATGCGCAGGCAGGCGGCCGCGATGGCGCGCGCGGGCGTTGGCCCGCCAATCTGATCGGCCACCACCTGCAAGCTGTCGCGCGCAGCGCCCAGCCGCAGCATGGTTTTGACGAAATTGCTGCCATGGGCAGAGAATACCCAGCTTGTGCGCAAGATCACATGGCGGAAAGAGGCGGCGCGCACGCCCTCTTCCCCCCGCACCTTCGAGCGGCCATAGGCATTGAGCGGCGCGGTGGGATGGTCGGGCGCAAAGGGGGTTTGGCCCGCGCCATCAAAGACATAATCAGTAGAAAGATGCACCAGCGGAATATCCAGCCCGGCGCAGGCCGTGGCCATTGCAGCAGGGGCCGCGCCGTTGATGGTCGTGGCCAGCGCCTCTTGCGCCTCCGCCCCATCCACGGCGGTGAAGGCGGCGGCATTGATCACGGCGCGCGGGGCATGGGCGCGGATGGCGGCCGCGCAGGCGGCAGGATCGGCCAGATCGGCCTTGTCGCGCCCCAGACATACCGCCTCTGGCGCAAGCAAAGCCAATGCGCGCGCCACCTGCCCGCTTTGCCCAAAGACAAGGATCACGCCCCGACCCCCAGCCGCTGGCCCACACCCCCGCGCGCCAGAAGCGGGCGCCACCATGCTTCATTTTCCAGATACCACGCCACGGTGCGGCGCAAGCCTTCCTCCACTGTCACCGAGGGGCGCCAGCCCAGCTCTTCGCGGATGCGTGTGGGGTCTATCGCATAGCGGGCATCATGGCCAGGGCGATCTGGCACAAAGGTAATCTGCTCGGCATAAGAGCCTTGGGGCTTTGGCCGCATCTCATCCAGAATGGCACACAGGCTGCGCACCAAGTCCAGATTGGAGCGCTCATTTTCGCCCCCGATATTATAGCTGCGCCCCACTGCGCCGCGCGTGAGCACAAGTAGCAGCGCTTCGGCGTGATCCTCGACATACAGCCAGTCGCGCACATTCGAACCATCGCCATAGAGCGGCAGTGCCTTGCCCGCCAGCGCGTTGAGGATGATGACAGGGATCAGCTTTTCGGGGAAATGATAAGGGCCGTAATTGTTGGAGCAATTGCTCAGCACCACTGGCAAACCATAGGTATGATACCAGGCCCGCACCAGAT
>JAIUNA010000156.1 GCA_022565265.1 Roseinatronobacter sp.
CCCTTTTCACAACGGCTGCTGGTAGAACGTATTCGCGCGCTGCTGCGGCGCAAACAGGCGATAGAGGCCGGGCCAGAGGCTGTAGAGGAAGCCAAGGTGCTGGTGCGGGGCCAGTTGGAAATGGATCCGCTGCGCCATCAGGTGAAGTGGAAAGGGCAGGATGTGACACTGACAGTCACTGAATTTCTGCTGCTTCAGGCGCTTGCACAGCGCCCCGGCGTGGTGAAATCGCGTGATCAGTTGATGGATGTGGCCTATGAAGACCAAGTTTATGTCGATGATCGCACCATAGACAGCCATATCAAGCGCCTGCGCAAGAAAATGCGGGTGGCCGATCCTGAATTTTCATCCATCGAAACGCTTTATGGCATTGGCTACAAATATAACGAAGCCTGATCGAGGATTGGGCGACAGTAGCACAATGCAGAGCAGGGGACGAAGGTGAAGATCAAGGCAGGCTCGGGGCGGGCGGATATTGTCCTTGGGGATGATTGGGTTGGGCCGGGCGATGCGGTTGAAACCGAGGTGCGCGCTTCGCGTGCCCGGCGGGGGTTGCTGAGCATCTCCAGTTCGCCATTGGCGCGCAAAGTGGCCCTTTTCAATCTGGTTGCGCTTGTGGTGCTGATTGCCAGCATTCTGTTTACCAACCCCTTCCGCGAGTCGCTTCTGGCGAAGCAGGCAGAGTTTTTGGGCGCGAATGTTCAGATTCTGGCTGATATAATTGGCGCTACTCCCGATCTTGGTGTCACGCGTGATTTGCTGGCAAATGGGCTTGCCTTCGATCGCCGGGTTGAAATCATACTGGTCGGGCAAGATGGTGTGATCCTTGGCCGCATGCGGGGTGTGCACGATTCCGATCAGGATATATATCTGGAACGGGCCACCCCGATTAGCGATGTGCTGGGCGCAATCTGGCGGGGCCTGTCCTTTTTTGGCCAGTTGAATGTTGATATTCCCGCGCAGCAGGCTTTTCCCGCCGTGGCTCAGCATATGTACGAGCGTAATCAGGATGGCATGGTTGCGCGCCATATCCACCGCGACAGCTTTGAGGGTATGTGGATCGCTGCCAGCGCGCCAGTGATCCAAGATGGGAGCGTGACCGGCGCTGTCTTTTTGCGCCGCGATTCGGATGATATTGCGCGCTTGCTGAAGATTGAGCGCGAACAGGTGCTGCAATTTTTCCTGATCGCGGTGTTTGTTTCCATTGGCCTAAGCTTGATTTTGGCTGCCACAATCGCCAATCCCTTGGCCGATCTGGCGATGGCCGCCGAATTGGGCAAGCGCCGCGATGCCCGCAAATCCGCGCCGGGCGCGCGGGTGCGCATTCCCGATCTGTCGGGGCGGCCGGATGAGATTGGCGATCTCTCGCGCGCCATGCGGGGCATTGTGAATGCGCTGTATGACCGGGTAGAGGCCAATGAGCGCTTTGCCGCAGATGTCTCGCATGAAATCAAAAACCCACTGGCCTCGCTGCGTTCTGCTGTTGGCAGCTTGCGCATGGCCAAGCGCGAAGATCAGATTGCGCGCCTTCTTGATGTGATCGAGCATGATGTGCGCCGTCTGGATCGGCTGGTTTCTGACACATCGAATGCCTCGCGGCTGGATTCTGAATTGGTGAAGGAAGAACAGGAAGATTTTGATCTGGTCAGACTGCTGGACAATCTGTGCGAACACCTGTCGCAAGAAGCGCATGAAAAAGGGGTGGAGTTTATCAAGATCCTACCCGAAGAGCCTGTTCGCGTTACTGGGCTGGAGGGCCGTTTGGCGCAGGTATTCGTCAATCTGATTACAAATGCCATCTCGTTTTGCGAAGAGGGCGATGCGGTGCGCGTCTGGGCACGCCAGCGCCATGACCGCGTGTTGGTGGTGGTGGAAGATACTGGCCCCGGCATTCCCGATAATGCCTTGAAAAAGGTGTTCAAGCGGTTCTATTCTGAACGCCCGGCACATCAGTTCGGCAATCATTCCGGTCTGGGGCTGGCGATATCGAAACAGATTATAGAGGCGCATCAGGGTGTGATCTGGGCCGAAAACATACGCGCAAGCGATGCAGAGCCAGATAGCGTGCCACTTGGGGCACGATTTGTCGTTGGCTTGCCGCTGTGAGGGCCGCGATCAGCGCGGAACAGCTTCATGCCAGCTCTGTTGCCTTTGATTGCGCAGGCCGGTGGGCTGCATTGCTGATCACAGGCAGGTCGGGGGCGGGGAAATCCGAACTGGCGCTGGAATTGATGGCAATCGGCGCAAGGCTGGTTGCCGATGATCAAACCTGCTTGCGCCACGATGGGGCGGCGGTGCAACTCTGCGCGCCCGAACCAATCCGCGGATTGATCGAATTGCGCGGGCTGGGGATTCTCAAAGTCCCGTTCCTGCCATCGGCCCGGTTGGTGGCCGTGCTGGATCTGGACGAGATGGAAACTCGCCGTCTGCCAGAGCCGGACTATATAGAAGTCCACGGGCTGGCCGTGCCGCGGTTGCGAAATTGTGCAAGCAGGGCTTTTGCCGCCGGGCTGAAACAGTATATCTTGTCGGAGTGTTGGAGCCCCGAATAAGACCGCGCAGAAAATTCCAAGCCATGACGCCAGAGCCGCTACACCAGCCCGCACAGCCCACACGGCTCGTGCTTGTAACAGGCCCTTCCGGGGCTGGGCGCAGCACGGCGCTGAATGCGCTGGAAGATATCGGTTTTGAAGCAATCGACAATATGCCCATATCGCTTGTGCGCCCTTTGCTGGCCGCGCCACTGGAGCGCCCCTTGGCCTTGGTGCTGGATCCGCGCAACCGCGATTTCTCGGTGGATGCCCTGCTCGCGCTGGTGGCTGATCTGGCTGCGCTGCCGGAAGTGATTTTTGATCTGGTTTATCTGGAGTGCTCGGTGCCTACCCTGATCCGGCGCTATTCGGAAACGCGCCGCCGCCACCCGCTGAGTGCCGAAGGCACAGCCGCCACGGGCATCGCGCAAGAGGCGCAGCTTTTGCCCGCGGTGCGCGCGCGGGCCGATGTGCTGCTTGATACAGAGGAACTGACACCGCATGACCTGCGCGCGCGCAGGCGCGCGCTCTTTTCAGAGCCTCTCGCCCAGCCCCTGCGGGTGCAGATCGAATCCTTCTCGTACAGGCGCGGCATTCCTGTCGGGGTGGATCTGGTGTTTGATTGGCGCTTTCTGGGTAATCCGCATTGGCAGGCAGAGTTGCGCCAACTGGATGGGCGTTATCCCCGTGTGGCGGAATTTGTCGGCGCTGATCCCAGATATGATGGGTTCTTCCAGCGCATTCTGGGCTTGGTTGAGTATATGCTGCCGGCATGCACGCAAGAGGGGAAATCGCAACTGACAATCGGCCTTGGCTGCACCGGGGGGCAGCACAGATCGGTTGCGACTGCAGAAAAACTGGCAAATGCGCTTGCGCAGGGGCAATGGCATGTGTCTAAACGGCACAGAGAACTGGAACGCATCGCGGCTCAGGCTGCGGGCGCAGAAAACGTGTAAGGTCTGCTTGTGATCGGGATCGTTATCGTTGCTCATGGGGGCCTCGCGCGGGAATACCTGGCCGCGATAGAGCATGTCATTGGCAAGCAATGTGGCATTGTGGCCATCTCTATAGAGTATGATCATGACAGGGTTGCAAAACAGGCCGAAATCGCGGCCGCCGCTGCGGCTGTGGACAAGGGGGATGGCGTGGTGGTGGTGACGGATATGTTTGGCGGTGCTCCGTCCAATCTGTCGCTGCCCGCCTGTGCCGGGCCGGACAGGCGAATTTTATACGGGGCCAATCTGCCCATGCTGATCAAGCTTGCGAAATCGCGCGA
Organism: Roseinatronobacter sp.; assembly: GCA_022565265.1. Taxonomy (GTDB): domain Bacteria; phylum Pseudomonadota; class Alphaproteobacteria; order Rhodobacterales; family Rhodobacteraceae; genus Roseinatronobacter. The sequence goes on from JAIUNA010000156.1 coordinate 3,808, forward strand.
TCTTGGCTTGCAGGCCGCCACCTCTGCCGCATTGGAGGCAGGGCGCAAATATATCAACTCCATAGAGATCGGTCGCTAGGGCGCCCGGCAAAGACAGGTTCGAAAAGGTTAGTCCACGCCATGACGGAAATAGAGCTTCAGATCATCAACGAAAAAGGCCTTCATGCGCGCGCTTCGGCGAAATTTGTCGAGGTTGTCGAGGCCCATGATGCGACAGCCGAAGTCATGAAAGATGGGATGAGCGTACCGGGCGATTCCATCATGGGGCTTTTGATGCTGGCGGCATCGCGCGGGACATCGGTTCTGGTGCGGATCACTGGCGACCAACAGGCCGAACTTGCGCAAGCGCTGAGCGATCTTGTCGCGGATCGCTTCGGGGAAGGCATGTAACCCGGCTTTATTCTCACGCCGATCTCACGTCACTGTCAAACATCGTGACAGGCGCTGGCGTTTCGTATCCCCGGCCGACAGGCTATCGTTTCGATGGTTCAGGACAGCGCTTTCGGCATATGCCAATGGTGCGCGTCCTGACATTGATATGAAAGGATACTGATATGAAACATGCTGGTCGTTTCACGATTGCCGCATGTGCGGCCTGCCTTGCAACAGGGGCTGTGGCGCAAGATACGGGCAAATCCGGGCCTGTTTTGTCCGAGCCAACCCTGACAGCGCCCCCGCCGGCCATGGTTTCGGCGCCGCGCATCACTTGGACTGGCGCCTATATCGGTGCGGGCATTGGCTATGGCGATATGCGCTTTAGTGGCGGTGGCAGCGCAAGCAGTGCGGCTGCGGGTCTGTTTGCGGGCTATCGTCAGGATATGGGCAATTTCGTTCTGGGGGGCGAGGCGATTGTTGTGCCAACCTCTTTTGGCGGGGTTGATCTGCCCGGCGGGGACAGCCTGAGTGCCGGGGCTTCGGTTCTGGGTACAGCAGGCATGGCCTTTGGGCCAGAAGGGCGCACGCTGGGCTATGTCGGGCTTGGCCCCACATTGCTGCGCTCCAGCGGGCCTTCAGGGTCTGAAACCTCTGTTGGTGGCACGGCCACTCTTGGCCTTGATCACATGCTGACAGACTCGCTCATGCTGCGGGGCGGTGTGAATTACACTGTCGTCAACAATGTGGGCGTAAATAATGTCAATACGCGCACGCTTGGTGCGGGTGTTGGTCTGGCCTTCCGGTTCTGATAGCCTCTGATACCCCCCCGCGCCACGTGCGCGGGGGTTTTATCCTGTCAGTCATCCTGCCCAAGGCTGGGGGCGGGGCGCTGGGGGAGATGGGGATGGGCCGACATGTGAAAGGGCGCGCGCACGCCTTTCAGCCCGCCCATATCCAGTTCCAGCCCGCGCGCGATTACGTGCGGATCGGCAAATACTTCGGCCATGTCATTGATCGGCCCCGCAGGCACGCCCGCCGCTTCGCAGGCCGCCAGCAGCGCCAGTTTTTCCCATGTCGCAGTTTGGGCGCATAGGATATCCGACAATTCCTCCCGCCGTGCCACGCGCGCGCTGTTGCTGGTGTAATCGGGGTGATGTGCCAAGTCTTCCCGCCCCAGAATGGCGCAAAGCCGCTGATATTGCCCATCATTGCCCGTGGCGATGATGATATGGCCATCGGCGCAGGGAACCACCTGATAAGGTGCCAGATTGGGGTGGAAATTGCCCAGCCGCTGCGGCGCTGTGCCTGTGGCCAGGTAATTCATGGCCTGATTGGCCATCAGCGCCACGGCGCTATCCATCAGCGCCATGTCAATATGCTGGCCGCGCGCGGTGCTGTGGCGCGCATGCAGCGCGGCCAGAATGGCTGTGCTGGCATAGATGCCTGTCACGATATCTGTAACTGCCACGCCCACCTTATGGGGCATGCCATCGGCGGGGCCAGTGACAGACATCAGCCCCGACATGCCCTGAATGATATAGTCATAGCCCGCGCGATGGGCATAGGGGCCGGTTTGGCCAAACCCGGTGATAGAGCAATAGATCAGGCGGGGGTTCAGCGCGGCAAGACTGTCATAATCCAGCCCATATTTGCGCAAGCCCCCCACCTTGAAATTTTCGATCAGCACATCGGCACCCGCCACCAGATCGCGCACTTTCGCGCGCCCCGCTTCGGTGCGGAAATCTGCCGTGACAGAGGCTTTGCCCCGATTGGTGGAATGGAAATAGGCAGCCTCTGGCGTGCCGTCACGATCGATGAACGGCGGCCCCCAGCGGCGCGTGTCATCGCCTTCCGGCGCTTCCACCTTGATCACCTCTGCCCCCAGATCGGCCAATGTCTGGCCAGCCCAGGGGCCAGCCAGTATCCGCGCAAGCTCGATCACGCGGATCCCCGCAAGCGGCCCAGACATCGCGCTTAGCTGCCCAGTTTTTCGTTCAGGATGCGCTCGAACTCGGCATAGGCCATATTGGAATATAGCTGCCCATCAATCACAAAGCTTGGGGTAGAACGAATGCCATAGGTTTCGGCATTTTGCTGATAGAATTCTGTCAGCGCCAGCGCGGTATCGCTATCTTCAAGACAGGCGTTGATCTCGGTATCGCTCATCCCCGCCTGCCGGCCAAGGCGGCGCAGGTTATTGGCCACTTGCATCGGGTCGGAGGAGGCCGCCCAAGTGCTTTGGGTTTGATAAATCAGCTCTATCATCCCATGATAACGCGCCTCGCCCCCGCAGCGCGCGACCATTGCAGCCCACAGCCCGTAGCGATCAAAATAGACTTCGCGCTTGATGTAGAAAACCTGCCCGGTTTCGATAAAGTTTTCCTTTATCTGCTGAAACGCGCCCGCATTATATGTCGCGCAATGTGGGCATGTGAGCGAGGAGTATTCCACCATCACCACCGAAGCCTCTGGATTGCCTAACGCCATGTCCAGCGGGTGCAGTTGTGTCGCGCCCACCTGCGCTGCCGCTTCCATCGGGGCAGGGCCGCCAGATTGGGTGGTAAACCACCAGCCCCATTCGCCAAGCGCAGCGACCAACGCAAAAGTGGAAACGATTTTCGTATTCATAATCGTGTTCCTTAAGATTTTCCCGCTTTCGATAAGACATTGCGGGCCAGACGTTCAAGTGCTGTTCGCAATTCCGCATCCTGCACCACAGAGGCCGTGGCAGCCGCCTTGCGGCTGATCTCTGGTGCGGGGGCAGGGGGGCTGCGTTTGGGCGCGGGGGTGAATTCGGCCTGCCCTTCGGCAAAGCCCGTGGGCGCGGTTTGGGTGAGTGTAATGCGCGCAATCGCGTTATAGCCATAACAGGCATTCACCCGTGCGCGCAGTTGTGGCAATTGCATCTGCAAAAGGGGGGCGGCGGCGCCTGTTGTCAGCAAGCTGAGAGTGGCCCCCAATCCGCCTTTGCCATAGCCGATTTTCGCAGGCCGGCACAGCGCGGCGATATCGGCCCCGGCAATTTCTGCCCAATGCGTGAGCAGGCGCGCCACAGCAAAGCCCCGCGCCTCCCCGGCAATGCGGATTTGCGGTGCCATAAGCTGGGCTGCCGCCACAAATCCGCGTGCGCGGCGTGGAGGGGGGGCAGAGGGGGTGGGTTTCTTTGCCATATCGCCTTTTCAGACCTTGCAGTGCATGCCATGCAGTTTACCCTTTGGGCCGGGCAATTCCAGAGGAGAGGGGCGGTTTTTCTGCCTCCGGCCATAACACATGCGTGACACCCAAGATAGCGAGATATCCGCCCTGCTGCTGGCCTGGTATGACGGCCATGCCCGCTCCCTGCTATGGCGCGTGCCCCCCGGCAGTTTTGCGCGCCCCGATCCCTCCCGCATCTGGCTGTCCGAGGTGATGCTGCAACAGACCACCGTCGCGGCGGTGCGCGACTATTTCCACCGCGTCACCGCGCTCTGGCCCCGCGTCGAGGCGCAGGGCCCCCCCCCCGCCGCCCCCGGGCTGGGC
>JAIUNA010000157.1 GCA_022565265.1 Roseinatronobacter sp.
GGCGCGTAATGCGGGCCGCAATTCCTATGCCAGCGCGGCCCCTTTGGCGCAAGCGGCAATATCTGCCAGCCAATGTGCCCCGCCCCCCACCAAAAGCGCAAGGCCGATACGCCCGGCCAAAAGCATGCCCACAAGCCCAAGTGCCAAGATTTGCGCGCGCCGATCTTCTGCCACGCGCAGCGCCAATGCGCCATAACACCCCGCAAGCGCGAAAATCAGCGGGTACCCCCCGATCAGCAATGCACCAGCGGGCGCGACCAGACCAAAGGCAAACGCGCCCGCGCCCTGTGCCAAAGCGGCAATGACCAACAGCCGCCAAGAGCCAATCGCCTGCGCGCAGAATTTGCCAAGTGCTGCAAGAATAACCACCACCAAAGCGGCCTGTGCCGGGCCTAAATGGACAAATCCAAACCCCATATAGCGCAGCAGATGCTCAAGAGGGGCCTGATGGCTGTCCAGCATCCAGCGTTGCAGATCAGGCGTGATCCCTACCGCCGCGACTGCCCGCATGCGCCAGCCCGCGCTATCTGGCCAATTGACCAGCCCATGCCCTGCGGCCGAAAGCACCAACTCCGCCCCCGCAATGGCCAGCACCAATGCCCACACGCCCCAAGGCAGGGAAATGAAGGGCGGGGAAAGGGGTTTATCCTCTGTCATCCTTGGGCGGCCCTTTGGTTGACCTCGCATGCCTGCAAGGCTAATGCAGCGTGACCGCCATTTCCAGCAGGGAGTCCCCTCGCATGCCCGACGCGCCGCAACCCGTTTTTCCCAAACGTATCTTTTCGGGCATCCAGCCTTCTGGCGGGCTGACCTTGGGCAATTATCTGGGCGCTTTGAAACGCTTTGTGGAAGCACAGGATAACGGTATAGAAACCGTCTATTGCATTGTCGATCTGCACGCGATCACTGTCTGGCAAGAGCCTGCCAAACTGCGCCATGCCACGCGCGAATTGGCAGCGGGTTTTATCGCGGCAGGGATTGATCCCGCGCGTTCCATCCTGTTCAATCAAAGTCAGGTTCCTGCCCATGCCGAATTGGCTTGGATTTTCAACTGCGTAGCGCGGATGGGCTGGCTGCGGCGCATGACCCAGTTCAAAGACAAGGCTGGCAAACATGCCGAAGAAGCCTCTGTCGGGTTGTTTGCCTATCCCAATTTGATGGCCGCCGATATTCTGGCCTATCATGCAACGCATGTGCCTGTGGGTGAAGATCAGAAGCAGCATCTGGAATTGACGCGCGATATCGCAATCAAGTTCAACCATGATTATGGGGTGAATTTCTTTCCTGTGGTCGAGCCAGTGATTGAGGGTGCGGCAACCCGCGTGATGTCCCTGCGCGATGGCACAAAGAAAATGTCCAAATCAGACCCGTCTGACCAATCGCGCATTAATCTGACCGATGATTCTGATACGATTGCGCAAAAATTCCGCAAGGCGCGCACCGACCCCGAACCACTGCCCGAAACGCTGGATGGCTTGGCAGAGCGGCCAGAGGCGCGCAATCTGGTGAATATCTATGCAGCGCTTGGCGATACCACCCCAGAGGCCGTGATTGCTCAATTCGGCGGGCAGGGATTTGGCACGTTCAAGCCTGCACTGGCGGATCTGGCTGTGGCCAAGCTTTCGCCTATCAATGCGGAAATGAGCCGCCTAATGCAGGATGTGGCCGAAATTGACCGCATACTGGGCGATGGGGCCGAGCGCGCCCATGCGATTGCGGAACCTGTTCTACGCGACACGCGCGAGATTGTGGGCCTGATCCGCTCGCGCCGCTGACCCTTTGTGATTGTCGGCTGATATGACAAAGGCCCCGGATGCTATCCGGGGCCTTTCTCGTAGTGTTATTGCGCCAATCAGATAACGCGCACCTGTGTTCCGATCTGCACCAGTTCATACAGCTTTTCGACATGCTGGTTCATCAAGCCGAAACAGCCATTCGAGGCCCGCCGCCCAATTTTGGCGGGGTTGTCGATGCCGTGAATGCGGTAATATTCCCAGCTAAGGTTCAGCGCGCGTGTGCCAAGGGGGTTTTTGGGGTCGCCGCCTTCCACGCGCACGGGCAAGCTGGGGTCGCGCTGGCGCATATTCGGGGTGGGAACCCATGTCGGCAGATTGCGCTTGAGGGTGATTTCGGTCATCCCGCGGCGGGTGAAATCCTCTGTCATGGGAACCGAGCACGGATAGGTCAGCGCGATGCTTTCATCTTCCGACCAGTAATGCAGCGCGCGCGAATAGGTGTCACACAGAATCGCACCCCGGCGCAGATTGGTGAAGTGATCGCGCCAGACATGGTTGCGGAACCCCATCACATTGCGCCGTGCCGTGCGAATATTGCCTTCTGCCTCGTAATCCGGCAGCGCCTGCGCACGCAAGACAGAAGGCATGGCCAATCCGCCCAAAGCCAGTGCCCCTGTTCCCAAAAGAGCGCGGCGCGAGAATGTCGTTTTGGTCATGATGTCCATCTCCGAAAATCGTATTCTGCGTTGTATATGTGTTATCAATCGCCTGAAACGCAAGTCACGAGGCCGTGGGGTGGCTGCACTGTTGCGCAAAATCACATCAAAGCCAAATTTGTAGCCGTCTTAGCGTGACAGGGTTATCAGCGCATGCCGTTTTTTGCCAGCGGTGAGTTTCAATGGCGTGGCCAGATCCTCTGCGCGGATCATTTGCCCTGCATCTGTAACCGCCGCATCATTGGCCCGCGCGCCCCCTTCAAGAATAAGCCGCTTGGCGTCTTTGCCCGATTTCGCAAGCCCGGCACGGGTGAAAAGCTGTGCAATCGCAATACCTTCCCCGATTTCAGCAGCGCTAAGCGCAACAGTGGGCAAATCGTCACCCAAGCCACCTTTCTCAAACACTTCGCGTGCTGTCGCCTCTGCCGTTTGCGCGGCCTCTGCGCCGTGGCACAGCCGCGTCACCTCATTGGCCAGAATGATTTTGGCCGCGTTGATCTCGGCCCCCTCCAGCGCGCCCAGCCGGTCGCATTCGGCCACGGGCAATTCGGTATACAGCTTCAGAAACCGCCCGACATCCGCATCTGTTGTATTGCGCCAGAATTGCCAGAACTCATACGGGCTAAGCATATCGGCATTCAGCCAGATGGCACCGCCTTGTGACTTGCCCATCTTGCGGCCATCAGATGTTGTCAAAAGCGGGGTAGTCAGGCCGTAAATCTCTGCATCCGCAATGCGGCGCGCAAGGTCAATGCCGTTGTCGATATTCCCCCACTGATCTGAACCGCCCATTTGCAACAGGCAGCCATGACGGCGGTAGATTTCCACAAAATCATAGGCTTGCAGGATCATGTAGTTAAACTCAAGAAAGGAAAGCGATTGTTCGCGATCCAGCCGTGATTTCACACTCTCGAAGCTGAGCATGCGGTTCACGCTGAAATGCCGACCCACATCGCGCAGGAAATCCAGATAATTCAGCCCATCCAGCCATTCAGCATTATTGAGCATGATCGCGCCTTGCGGGCTGTCATCATAGCGCAGGTATTTGGCAAAAACCTGTTGCATGCCGTTGATATTGCTATCAATCGCTTGCGCATCCAAAAGCGGGCGCTCTTCCGACCTGAAGGATGGATCGCCCACTTTTGTCGTGCCGCCGCCCATAAGGGTAATGGGTTTGTGGCCGCATTTCTGCAACCAGCGCAGCACCATGATATTGAGCAAATGCCCAACATGCAGCGATTTCGCCGTTGCATCATAGCCGATATAAGCGGGCACAACCCCGTTTATCAGGGCCTCGTCCAATCCTTGCAAATCCGTGCAATCGGCCAGAAAGCCGCGTTCTTGCATGGTGCGAATGAAATCCGATTTAGGGCTGTAGGTCATTTTCGCTTGTCCCGGCTGGCAGATTGGGGCGATCTATAGCCGTGCAGCCAGCCAAGGGAAAGCCCATGTTGAAAAGCGGTATCAAGCGCGTGTTGGGAATGATGTCGGGCACCTCGCTGGATGGGGTGGATGGCGCTATTCTGGACACAGATGGCGAAGTGATCGCGGGCTTTGGCCCCAGCCATTACCGCGCCTATACTGAGGCAGAGCGCGCGATATTGCGCGCGGCCCTTGGGCGCTGGCCGGGTGATCCGGGGGTGGAGGAGGTGGCCGAACTGATCGAAACAGCCCATGCCGAGGTGATGGGGCGTTTCGATGGGGTAGAGATGGCAGGCTTTCACGGTCAGACATTGGCCCATGATCCGCGCGGGCGGGGCACGCATCAGGCGGGATCGGGCGCAGTGCTGGCGCTGCTTGCGGGCTATCCGGTGGTCTGGGATTTCCGCAGTGCTGATGTGCGGCTGGGCGGGCAGGGCGCGCCCTTAGCGCCCTTCTATCATTTTGCGCTGGCGCAGTATATCGGGGCAGACAAGCCGCTGGTTTTTCTCAATCTGGGCGGGGTGGGCAATCTGACATGGGTAGACCCAACCAAGCCCAAACCAGAGGCAGAGGGCGCGCTTTTGGCCTTTGATACTGGCCCTGCAAATGCCCCGTTGGATGATCTGTGCCTTGCACGTCTTGGGCGCGCGCGCGATGAGAGTGGGGCAATGGCTGCAACCGGCCAGCCCAATATGGCAATTGTGCGGGAATTTCTGCAAGAGCCGTATTTCTTTCGCTTTCCGCCGAAATCACTGGATCGGGAATTTCCGGGCCTTGCCGCGCGGGTGGCGCATTTGCCAGATGCCGATGCCCTTGCCACGCTGGCGGAATGTGTCGCGGCCTCTGTTGCGGCGGGGTTTGATCATCTGCCGCAACTGCCTGCGCAAGTGTTGGTCTGTGGCGGGGGGCGCCACAACCGCGATCTTATGGCGCGGCTTGCGGCTCATCTGCCTTGTCCGATTGCGCCGGTGGAAGCGGCAGGGCTTGACGGCGACATGATCGAAGCGCAGGCTTTCGCCTATCTGGCTATGCGCGTGGCGCGCGGCCTGCCCACATCCTGCCCATCCACGACCGGGGTTGCGGCCCGCGTAGGGGGCGGAGAAATCAGCGCGCCCTGAATTTGCCGGGGCGAAGGAGGGTTACAAGAATGGATGATATCGATCAAGACCGCCCCAGCGCAGCACTGGACAAACCCAAAGAGCCACTATGGCAGCGCGCCATATTCATGCTGATCATTGCAGCCATGCTCTCTGTTGCGCAATCACTGTTGTTTTTGATTGCGCTCATACAGTTTATCGTGCTGCTGCTGGATAATCGCCAGCCAAATGAACGGCTTGCAGATTTCGGCTGCATGATCGGTGCATGGGTGGCCAAGGCCGCGCGCTATCTGGCACTGGCCACAGATGCAAAACCTTGGCCCTTCAAGGAAATGGATTAGGGATTTGCACACATCTTGCGGGTTGGGGCAATGCGGCCTAAGTCTGACGCTGTAACCGCAGCGGAGAGTATTCATGGCCCTAGACCAGCAGACCAGCACCAAGACCGAATTTGGCGATTTGCCCGATTGGGATCTGAGCGCGCTTTATTCCGGGCCAGATGCCCCGGAAGTGGCGCGTGATTTTGCTTGGCTTTCTACCGAATGCGCTGACTTCGCAGATACTTATGAAGGAAAGCTAAACCAGCTTGACGCACCTGCCATGCTGGAGTGCGTGCGCCGCTACGAAAAGATTGACATGGTCGCGGGGCGGCTGATGTCCTTCGCGGGCCTGCGGTATTATCAGAACACGCTTGACCCCGCGCGCGCCAAATTCATGTCCGATGCGCAAGACAAGGTGACAGTGGCCACCACACCGCTTGTCTTTTTCACGCTGGAAATGAACCGTATAGATGACGCGGCCTTTGAGGCCCTGTTGGCTGAAAATGCCGAACTTGCGCGCTTTCGCACGCTCTTTGAGCGCATGCGCGCCATGCGGCCGCACCAACTCTCGGACGAATTGGAAAAATTCCTGCATGACCAATCCACCGTAGGGGCTGCGGCATGGAACCGGTTGTTTGATGAAACCATGGCCGGGCTGGAATTTGAGGTTGAGGGCGAGGAAGAACCGCTTGGCTTGGAAGCTACGCTCAATTTGCTGACAGATTCAGACCGCGCACGCCGCGAAGCGGGGGCGCATGCGCTGGCGGAAGTATTTTCACACCATATCAAGCTGTTCGCGCGGGTTCATAACACGCTGGCGAAAGAAAAAGAGATCGAGGATCGCTGGCGCAAGATGCCCTCGGCACAGCATGCGCGCCATCTGGCCAACCATGTGGAGCCGGAGGTGGTTGAGGCGCTGCGCAACGCAGTTGTGGCCGCCTATCCGCGCCTGAGCCACCGCTATTACGCGCTCAAGGCCAAATGGCTGGGGCTGGAGAAGCTGCAAGTCTGGGATAGGAATGCGCCTTTGCCGCTGGAGGCCCCGCGCAAAATTGGCTGGGACGAGGCCCGCGCCACAGTGATGGAAGCCTATGAAGGCTTTTCGCCCAAGCTGGCGGAACTGGCAGAGCCATTCTTCTCTCAGGGCTGGATTGATGCGGCGGTGAAACCGGGCAAGGCACCGGGGGCGTTCGCCCATCCCACAGTGACAGGTGCCCACCCGTTTGTGATGCTCAATTATCTGGGCAAGCCGCGCGATGTGATGACACTGGCGCATGAATTGGGGCATGGGGTGCATCAGCGCCTTGCGGCGGGGCAGGGAGAGTTGCTGTCATCCACCCCGCTGACACTGGCTGAAACAGCCTCTGTCTTTGGCGAGATGCTGACATTCCGGCGGATGCTGGCCAAGGCTGCCACGCCGTCCGAGCGCAAAATATTGCTCGCGGGCAAAGTGGAAGACATGATCAATACGGTCGTGCGCCAGATTGCGTTTTACGATTTCGAATGCAAGCTGCATGCGGCGCGGCGTGAGGGGGAATTGACGCCCGAAGATATCAACGCGCTGTGGATGAGTGTTCAGGCCGAAAGCCTTGGGCCTGTGTTTGACTATATGGACGGATATGAATGCTTCTGGAGCTATATCCCCCATTTCGTGCATTCGCCCTTCTATGTCTATGCCTATGCCTTTGGTGACGGGCTGGTGAACGCACTATATGCCGCCTATGAGGCCGCGCCAGAGGGGTTTGAGGACAAGTATTTTGCCTTGTTGTCGGCTGGCGGGGCGCAGCACCACCGCGATTTGCTGGCACCCTTTGGACTGGATGCCTCTGACCCTGCGTTTTGGGAACAAGGCCTGTCGATGATCGCGGGCTTTATTGACGAATTGGAAGCGATGGAGTGAAGGCCGCAGGGTGCGTGGCCTGGCCACGCACCCTATGATAGTGTTAGACCACATTCGGCAGGGCGCGCCCCTCAAGATGGGCTATGGCATTTTCCAGTGCCATCAGCCCCATTTCTTCCCGCACATCCAGCGCCGCTGTGCCCAGATGCGGCAGAAGCGTGACATTCTCCATTCTGCGCAAAGCCTCTGGCACAGCTGGTTCGTGCTCATACACATCCAGCCCAGCCCCTGCGATCTGCCCCGCTTGCAGTGCAGCAATCAGGGCCGCTTCATCCACCACATCGCCACGCGCGATATTGATAAGATGGGCATGGGGCCGCATGGCGGCCAATTGCGCAGCCCCGATCATATGGCGCGTTTCAGCACCGCCCGGCACAGCCAAAACCACCATATCGGCCTGTTCCATCAGCGCTTCCAGTGAGGCGACCTGCCGCGCGGGGAATTCCAGCGTCTTGGCCGA
>JAIUNA010000158.1 GCA_022565265.1 Roseinatronobacter sp.
AAAGGTGCTGCGCGTGATTGGCAGTGGCACCTATGTGGCCGACAGCGCGCCCAAGCCTGAGAAATCCCCAACGCATGCGCGCAAGGATTACAGCCCCAGAGAGATCATGGAAGCGCGCCTGTTGATCGAACCGCGCTTTGCGTCTTTGATTGTCATGCATGCGAACAAGGCAGATATCGAAAAAATCCGCAAAACCCTTGGCGAAGCTGAACGCTCTACGGATTTTGCAACATTCGAGCATTGGGACGGGCAGTTTCACCAGATGCTTGCAGAGGCCACGCATAATCAGCTGATCATTGATCTGTTCCGCATCGTGACGCAATCGCGCGACACTGCCGAATGGGGCGAATTGAAGAAAGGCAGCATCACCGCAGAACGGCGCGAGCTATACTGTCAGGAACATAGCCGCATTTTTGATGCACTTCAGGCGCGCAACGCCCGATTGGCCGAAAAGGCGATCGAAACCCATCTGACAACCGTGCGCCAGAACCTGTTCGGGATATGATCTGACATGAGCACTGCGGTTCTGGCGTTTTTTGGCGTTCTTGTACTATCGACCTCGTTCATCGCGGGTGTGTTCGGGATGGCGGGCGGCATGATCCTGATGGGGGGGTTGCTGCTTATCCTGCCTGTCACAAGTGCGATGGTGCTACATGGCATCACGCAGCTTACATCGAATGGCTGGCGGGCTGTGCTGTGGTACAAGTATATCGTGTGGCGGCTGGTGCTGCGCTATTGCCTTGGGCTGCTGGCCGCCTGTGTGCTGTTCTTGATGATCAGCTTTGTGCCAGATCAACGATTGGTGTTCATCTTCCTTGGCCTCATCCCTTTTATCCCCGCAATTGTCCCGGACAAACATGTCCCGCGGGCAACCTCCGCTGGGGGTGCGGAAAGCTGCGGTTTCATCTGCACATCTATGCAACTTGTATCTGGGGTGTCAGGGCCTACGCTAGATCTGTTTTTCGTAAACACCGATATTGGCCGGCGTGCGATTGTGGCAACCAAGGCCTCGTGCCAAGTCGTGACTCATCTAGCCAAGATCGTCTATTTTGGCGCGCTCATTTCTGCGGCGGATTCAGAAGTGTTTTCCGCCATGATCATCGCTGTGGCCCTTGGCTGCGCAGTTCTGGGCACATCGCTTGCCAGACCGGTGCTAGAGCGCCTTACCGATCAGGGGTTTCGCAAGTATACGCGCTATATCATCATGGGCATTGGCACTGTCTACCTCCTCAAGGGGATATCGGGATATCTGGGCGCATAGGGTGATTGCGCCGCAGATGGCCCGCACAATGCTACAATAGCCCCTGTTTCTGGGCAGCGATCACAATCTGTGTGCGGTTTCTGACGCGAAATTTATGGCACAACGCGCGCACATGGGTTTTGACCGTAACCTCATCCATAGCAAGCTTTGCGCCGATTGCCTTATTCTGCAACCCATCGCCAAGCAATTCCAGCACCCGCCATTCACTGGGCTTCAGGCCCAGTTCAACATCGTCTTTGTCGCTGTAAATCTTGCGCGCAAAGCGTGCTGGCAGAAATATCTGATCATTTGCAACAAGGCGAATACCATATTCCAGAACCTTCAAGGACAGCGCCTTGGAGAAAAAACCGCTGGAGCCTTTTTCAAGCCCGCGCTCGACAGTTTCCCAATCCGCCACACCGGAGAAAAGCGCCACATGCCCGTTATTAGCGTCTACCAACTGGCGCAGGCCCAGCATGGCCTTCATTCCGGGAACGTCATAATCCAGCAGCACCACATCAAAGCGGCCATGGGCAGTGATAGCCGCAAGGGCAGAATCCACATCACCCACACACTCTACCCTGAAGCCGGTTTTCTGGGCAAAGGTGGTGCGCAACATTTCGCACACCATAAGATGGTCATCGACGACCAGAACAGTCATGGTCTCTACGGCATCTTCGGTTATCAATATATCTTGCTTCATCTGGAGCGGCCTTAATACAGTTGCAAGAACGCAGAGAGACACTCGCCATCGCGCAAGGCTGCGTCACACAGCGTTTGCATGTGAGCTAGAAAAGTTGGGGAGGTGTAGACCGTGTAGCCCCCAAATCCGTGGATGATCACATCGGTGCCGATTATCGCCCCCGGCGCAAGCCGCGCCTTTTCATGGTCAACAACCAAACACTCCACATCATCTGGCAATATATCCAGCATGCTTTGCAGCATGATACGCTGCAGCGCAACATCTTCTTTGCTCAGGCCTTCATATCGCCCCTGCTGCCCAAAGATTGCGCGCAGCGCGTGACTGTCCAGAATGATGGCGCCCTTGGCCTGTGGCATCACGCCCACGGCCTCGTGAATGGTGCCCAAACGGGCATGGCGTGTCTTAGCCCCTATAGGCCTGCCAATTTCTGCCGAAAGGATGGCCGGGGTCTTGGCAAATTCGGGTACGGATGTGGGCAGATACACGAAAGGCATATCAAGCTGATTATGCCACATTTTATGATAAACAGGCTGCATATCCTCGACGAAATAAGGATAAAACACCCCTTCTGCGGGATATGTCACAATTTCATGCGGCCGCGACAGGATCAGGTCTGACACGCTATCGCCAAACATCGCCCCGGTATTCTCCCCCTGCCCCTCTGCGACAGAGCTTTGGACAATATTGATAACCGAGACCAGAACCTCATGCAGCCGCTTGATTTGGATGTCGCCACAACTGGGAAGTTGCCTGCATTCAAACAAAAAGCTGGCAAGGCCAGAAGGATTGTTGGCAAGGCTGTGCAACGGGGTATTGGCCAGAAGTTCTGATTTCCGCACAACATCACGCAGCTTGAGATATGGGAAGAAAGCATCGAGAACTTGCGCCACGCTCCATTCCAGAAAATTCTGGCGCGATGCCTCGCTCTCAAGGTGCATTGGCAAGCCCAGCAGACCGACGCGCGGCATCTGGAGGTTCGTTGCCAGATTTTGCATTTTGTATTCCTTGCGGCTTGAGTGTGAAGACAATTATCGAAGTTGAGCGATAAGCTTATGGTGATGAGACGTCACGAACAGGGTTGCGCCCATATACGGCGAAACCAGTCCGTAAATAGCGACGGATAATACCAGTCGCCAGATGACCCACCTCGCCAAAGGCAGGATTAGCTTTTGAATTTATCAAGATAAATTCTGGCGATAACCATCTTGATCAGCCTCCGAATTATGGTTAGAAAGGACCGATATTAAAGACATACTATTTACTCCAAATTCGCACGAGTATGCGCGAGCGATCCATGCAAATAGGCAAATTGCCGCAGTGCGTTATGTTTCACCGTTTGGGGTTAGCGCAGTCTTATTATCCCTTCTTATAAAGAAGTATTATATTTTTAAATCGATACGAGACAAGGAAACATGCGCAGCGATTGCAAACTTGTCATTCATATTGCGTGCAACTTGGATAACTTCCAAGACAATCGCGCGCAATGGCGACATTTGGCGCATATTACTTTTTAAGATTTTAATTCACAACTAAAGTTATAAAACTTTGCGCAAATGGAAATTTGCGTCCATTCTGCGCCCGCTTCTATTTCGTATGTTTCAGTCGAATGATAGCCAGTACGCAAAAGCGTGTCGCAGGAGATGTGACCTTGTTGCTGACAAATGACGATCTTGGAAATGATGTCCTGTCCGTTCTGGCGGCGCTGCCGCATCCTGTCGCTGTTCTTGATCTGTCATCAAATGGGCAAGCGCGTTATCTGAACGCGGCTTTCAGCTGGGTTTTTGGCTATTCATTGTCGGATGTGCCAACGCCAGAGGCATGGGCAGAGCGCGCTTATCCAGAACCCGCCTATCGTCGCGAGATCATGACGCGAATGTGGTCAGAGATTGCCTTGCAACAGGCGGAAGGTACGATTTCGCCCCCTGCAGAACAAGTGATCACAACCAAGTCCGGCGCAGCGCGCAATGTCATGGTGGGGTTTGCCCTGCACCAGCAGTTCCTGATCATCACCTTTCAGGATATCACGAAAGAACGCTGTGCCGAGGCGGCATTGGCGGAAGAACGCCGCAAAACGGAAGCCACCGCCTTTGCCCTGACAGAAAACATGCCGGGCGGGGCCTATACCCTTATTCTGGCAGAAGGTACAATCTATCCAGAGTTCAAGTTTCTCAGTCGCAAGATTATGGAAATTTTTGATGTTTCCAGCGCTGAGGCTGCAGCCGATCCCCTCATTTTGTTTGATCGCATTCATCCGGAAGACCGCATTCGCTGGTTTGAGCTAAGCGCCAACGCCGCACAGACATTCTCGCTCTTTTCTTGCGAAGCACGCATCCGGGTTAAGGGCCGCACAAGATGGATTCGCGCCGAAGCCGCGCCACGCCGCGTGAATGCCGAAAAAACGCTTTGGGAAGGCATTGTCGTAGATATAACAGCGCTGACAGATGCCGAAGAACGGCTGCAATCGGTGCTGGTGACGGCAAATGCCTATGTCTGGCACAGTGATCTGGTTGAAGGGTATGTAGAGTTCTGTTCCCGCTGGGCGGCTCTGGCCGAGCTTGAGGACGGGGCGCGCAGGCTGCCGAATGCTGGTTGCGTGCAGAAACTGCATCCAGAAGATGTCGAGCGCGTTACAGAAAGCTTTCGCCGGCTGACATCTGGCACGCTTGACCGCGAGGAAGCGACGTTCAGATGGTTGCTTGATGACGGGCGCTGGATCTGGCTGCGGGTGCATGCTGGCATCAGCGAGCGCGATGAAACCGGCAAGCCCACAGCACTATCGGCCATCAGCGTAAACATTACCGAGGAAATGAACCGCTTTCTCGCAACGCAAGAGGCGCAGGCCCAGTTGCGCGAAGACCTTCAGCGCGCACAACAACGCGATACAGTGGCACAGGTTGCCGGGCGTGTGGTGCATGATCTTGCCAACCTTATCCTTGTCATTTCGGGCACAGCCGAAATGCTGGAAGATGCCGATGATCCTTCGGGAGACGTGCAAGTCGGGCTGCAACGCATCCGCCGCGCCGTGGAGCTGTCGAGCGATCTGATTGGTGATCTGGGCACCCTGTCGCGCCCCAAACAGGCCCCGGAACATCTGGATCTGCGCAAGATGCTGCGCGATGGGCTTGACCTTGTTGGCAGCACGCGGGCGCTGAAACAGCAAATCCGGCTGGAAGTACCAGAAACCGATGTGCCCATCTGGGCCAACAAGACAGAACTGGCACAGGTGATTGTCAATCTGGCTATCAATTCGTGCGAATCCGGCACAGTGGCGCAGCCAGCCAGCGTTACCCTTCGCGCCTTACCCCCCAGAACGCGGCCACCCGAACGTGCACCCGAAGCAGGGATATTGCCCGAAGAGCATATCCCGCTGGCAATGTTTACAATCGCCGATACAGGCATGGGCATCGAGAAAAATGTTCAATCGCGCATGTTCCGCGCACATTACACGACAAAGGGGCAAAGTGGCACCGGGCTGGGCCTGTCGATCGTGGCCAGTATCCTGAAATCCAATTCGGCCGCGCTGTGGGTAGATAGCACGCCCGGCAAGGGCACAGTGATGACCATCGCCTGGCCAAGCCAGCCGGGGCGCGCGCTGGCCAGCGTCATGGAAGGCGCGACAGACCCAAAGAAGCCCAGCAGACACCATACCCAAAACTGGCTTTTGGAACATGTGACTGCGCTGATCGTGGATGACATTCCCGACATCACCCAAGTTCTGGCCAGCATGCTGGAAAGCGCGGGGGCAACTGTCAGTACAGCCTCGGACGCGGAACAGGCGCGCCAGATGCTGACAGACCCCACACAGCGCTGGTCTGTGTTGGTGACAGACCTGCATATGCCAAAAATCAACGGGTATGATCTGGCAAGCCTTGCCGCCGGTTTGGCAGAGCCTGTTGCCGCCATTCTTGTAACCGCCCGGCCCCAAACTCTCAGCAAAAGAAAGCGCACAGCTTTCGCCGCAGTTTTGTCAAAACCAGTCACATCGGAATTGCTGATTCAGGCTGTTTACAAGGCCGCAAGCACGACATACTCCACGGAACATAAACCGTAACCTTTGCAAAATTTGCGGTGGCACCATGGCTTGCGGCAAATCCCTGCAAGAACATGTGTTTTGCAACTAATTACACAAACACTCCTCATAATCATTGCACCGCTAATTAGCGCGGGAAACAATTCGCATTTCCTGCCGAATTGCGAAAGGCATGATTAGCGCATGCATCATCCAACTAAAGAGAAATACTACACCGATGCGTGCGCCTATACATTAAAACCGCTTTATGCTGGTCAGTCCACTCTATGATCTAACAAGACTGCAAATGAACAACTGCAAGCAAATCTACCTTCCGCTATTCCTGCGACGAAAGACGGTAATATCATCAGAGGGCAGATCATGCGAAAAAGTTTGTATATTGTTATAGCGGCCGTTGCTTTTACTGGCGCGGCGAATGCACAGGATTTCGTTTACGCCCCCCTCAACCCCAGTTTCGGCGGTAATCCGTTAAACTCGCAGCATTTGTTGGCAACCGCGAATGCGCAGCGGTCTGCAACTGCGCGGGATGCGCCTTCGAAAGATGAGATGGATAGCCTGAGCAGGGTTGGGCGTTCGGATGCAGAACTGTTTCTGCGCCAGCTGCAAGGGCGGCTGTTATCTCAGCTGGCTGCGCAGGTAACCAGCGCAATTTTCGGTGAGGGCGGTTCTGACAGCGGTGAAGTGGTGTTTGGTGATACGCAAATCACATTTAACCGCACCGTGGATTTTATTGAGCTGTCAATTTTTGATGGCATTTCCACAACCCAAATCAAGGTTCCGCAACTGGTTATTACCGGTAACTGATTTATCGGTTGAACCACCGCAAAGCGACACAATCTATCACCCGCTTTGGGCGAAATACACATAGGGGCAGTAAGAATGTACTTCAAAACTCACTCGGCATTGGCATCGGTTGTTCGACGCGTCAACAAGCCAATCCAAGCAGCTTGTGTGGTATCACTGCTGGGGTTGAGCGCGTGTGATATCGCCAATATTGGAGCAGACCCACTCATCGGCGTGCAGGAAGCGGAAGTTTCCCGGCTCACGACCCAAAATATGGCATTACGCGATCTGCCAGAGCCAGCCAGCCGCATTCGCGTGGCAATTTACGATTTTCCCGATCTGACAGGCCAGTTTCGCGAGCGTGAAAACGTCCAGCCCATGTCTCGTGCAGTGTCACAGGGTGGGTCTGCGATGCTGATCAACGCCTTGCGCGATGCGGGCAACGGCAAGTGGTTCTCGGTTCTGGATCGCTCGAACCTTGATCAGTTGCTCAGAGAGCGTCAGATCGTGACAGAAATGCGCCGGATCTATCGCGGCGAAACAATGCTCGACCCGGCAGCGATTGGCCCAATGCGGCATTCCGGGATCATCCTGCAAGGTGGGATTATCGGGTATGATTCGAATGTTCAGACAGGCGGTGTTGGCGCGCGTTTTCTGGGAATTGGCGCAAGTACACGGTGGAAGCTTGATGTGGTCACAGTCAGTTTGCGCGCAGTTTCAAACGAAACGGGCGAAGTGCTGGCAAGCGTGATTGTCGAAAAGCCGATCGCGTCCACGATCACGCGCGGCGATGTGTTCCGCTTCGTGGCACTGGATGAGTTGGCCGAGGCAGAGCTTGGCTCTGCCATCAA
>JAIUNA010000159.1 GCA_022565265.1 Roseinatronobacter sp.
GATGAAATCGCGCGTCTCTGAAATTGCTGTCACCTTCAAGGAACCGCCCCATTCGATTTTTGGCGAATCCAACCAATGGCGCGAGAATGTGTTGGTCATCCGGTTGCAACCGGATGAAGGCATGGATTTGCGCGTCATGATCAAGGAACCGGGGCCGGGCGGGATGCGCCTGAAAGATGTGGCCTTGGATATGAGCTTTGCCGAGGCCTTGGGCAATGATCTGGATATCCCCGATGCCTATGAGCGGTTGATCATGGATGTGATCCGCGGAAACCAGACACTTTTCATGCGTGGCGATGAAGTCGAGGCCGCATGGGCTTGGGTTGATCCGATCATTGAAGGCTGGGAAATGCGCGAAGATCAGCCGGAACCCTACGAGCCGGGATCGACAGGGCCAGAGGGCGCACTTATGTTGATGCATAGGGACGGGCGGCGCTGGCGGGAGATCCGGTAATGGAATTTCACGAATACCCTGACCGCGAAATGATGATGCTGCGTCTGGCGCAGCGTCTTTCGTCAGAACTGGGGGAAAGCTTGCGCAGCGCAGGGCGGGCCACGCTGTCTGTGCCGGGGGGCACAACGCCGGGGCCAGTGTTTGACACGCTCAGCGGGGTTGATCTGGATTGGCAGAAAATCGCGGTTGTCTTGAATGATGAACGCTGGGTGCCAGAGGATAGCCCGCGTTCCAACACGCGGCTATTGCGCGAACGGTTGCTGACAGGCCGCGCAGCCGCTGCGCAATTTGTGCCACTGCGAAACGATGCGCCCACTCCAGAGGCGGGGCGGGAAGAATTATGCGCGGGGCTGGAGCCACATTTGCCGATTTCGGTTTTGCTGCTGGGCATGGGCGAGGATATGCACACGGCTTCACTTTTCCCCGGTGCGGATAATCTGGAGGCCGCCTTGCGCGCGGATGCCCCGCCCCTGATGGCCATGCGCGCCGAGGCCGCAGGAGAGCCGCGCATAACCCTGACGGCCCCCATTTTGCAGGGCGCGTTGCGGGTGCATGTGCTGATCACTGGTGCGCGCAAGCGCGACGCACTGGAACGCGCCCTTACCCTTGCCCCGCGAGAGGCGCCGATTGCCTGCATTCTGGATCAGGCGCAGGTGCATTGGGCGGAATGACCGCCGCAACACAATTACAACCAAAAACCATAGGGGCAGAGAATGACACTCTGGAACGAGCTTGCCAAACACCAGCGCGATTGCGAGGGGCGGCATGTCCTTGATTTGTTTGCAGACCAGAACCGGGCCGAGGCATTTACCGTTGCTGCAGGCGACATGCGGCTGGATTATTCCAAAACCAACATCGACGCACGCGGGCGGGAATTGCTGCTCGCTTTGGCCGAAGGCGCAGGGCTGGGCGCGGCTCGCGCGGCCATGTTCGCGGGCGCAAAGATCAACGAAACCGAAGGGCGCGCGGTGCTGCATGTGGCGCAGCGCGCGGGCGAGGGGGCCGCGATCATCGTGGATGGGGCAGATGTTATGCCCGATCTGCGTGCAACTCGCGCGCGCGCCTATGCTTTTGCCGAAGATATCCGCAGCGGGCGCCTTGCGGGGCAGGGCGGCAAGATCACGGATGTTGTGAATATCGGGATTGGCGGGTCTGATCTTGGCCCGGCCATGGCCACACTCGCGCTTGCGCCCTATCACGATGGGCCAAGGCTGCATTATGTCAGCAATGTGGATGGCGCGCATCTGGCCGATACGCTGAAAGGGCTTGATCCCGAAACCACGCTTGTGATCGTGGCCTCCAAAACCTTCACCACCATAGAGACGATGACCAACGCCCAAAGCGCCCGCGACTGGATGGCCAAGCGCGTGGCAGATCCGGGCGCCCAATTTGCCGCCGTTTCCACCGCGCTGGACAAGACAGCCGCGTTCGGCATAGCGTCCGATCGTGTCTTTGGCTTTGCCGATTGGGTGGGTGGGCGCTATTCGCTTTGGGGGCCAATCGGGCTTGGGCTGATGATTGCTGTGGGGCCTGTGCAGTTTGATCAGTTTCTGGCGGGTGGCCGGGCCATGGATGATCATTTCCGCACCGCACCTCTCGCCCAGAATATGCCGGTTCTTCTGGCACTGGTGGGCATCTGGCATAACCAGATTTGCGGCCATGCCACGCGCGCAGTGCTGCCCTATGACCAGCGCCTTGCCCGTCTGCCTGCGTATCTGCAACAGCTGGAAATGGAATCCAACGGCAAGCGCGTGGGTATGGATGGCCGCGATCTGGAACGCCAATCCGGCCCGATTGTCTGGGGAGAGCCGGGCACAAATGGCCAGCACGCCTTTTATCAGCTTATCCACCAAGGCACGCGGGTTGTGCCCTGCGAATTTTTGCTGGCAGCGCAGGGCCATGAGCCGCATTTGGCGCATCAACACCTGTTGCTGGCCGCTAATTGCCTTGCACAATCCGAAGCGTTGTTGCGGGGCCGCTCTGTCGATGAGGCGCGCGCGCTGATGGCCGCGAAAGGGCTAAGCGGGGATGAGATGGAACGTCAGGCGCGCCACCGGGTTTTCCCCGGTAATCGCCCCTCGACAACGTTGATCTATCCCAAGCTGACGCCCTTCACGCTGGGCCAGATCATTGCGCTTTATGAACATCGCGTCTTCGTGGAAGGGGTGGTTTTGGGGATAAACTCTTTTGACCAATGGGGGGTGGAGCTGGGCAAGGAACTCGCCACCGCCTTGGGGCCAGTGTTGGAGGGGGCGGATCCCTCGGCCAAAGACCCGTCACCCCACGCGCTTGTGGCCTATTTCCGGGCGCATCGAGGTTAGTTTCTGTACCTCACACAGAATACACAAGGGGCGGGTTTGAGCAGAGAGGGGGCATTCCCTCTTTCCCCGGCCAATCCCCGCACCAAAGCCCGGTTAACACGCGCCGCAGGCCCGCCGGGCAGCGCCCGCCCGCCGCCACCCCTCTCATCACCGCCCCGCATCGCGGAACCGGTGAGCAGGTGGTGGCCAGTTTATACAACAGCCCAAGGGCCGCATGCGGCCCCTGGGTTGGGGGTTTAGAATTTCAGGATAGTTTCAAAATCCGCCCTGCGCTGAGTGGCGGGGGCGATCAACTCTTCTACCCCCATCACAACACTGGCGCGGGTTCCATCGGCGGAAATCGTGCCAGTGGAGCTTTCAATCTCGCGCCCCTGAATGGTGAAAGAGATTGACATGCCCGCAAACATTTGGCGCATCATTGCCAGCATTTGCGGGTCATCTTCGATCTCGGCCATATCATTGGTCATGCTGGAAAAGGGCAGAAATGCGCGCACGCGGTTTTCGCCCAGATGGGCCAGTTCGCCTTGCAGATCGGTGGGCGCGTCACTCTCGCCGTCTGATTGCATGATTTCAGCAAATGTGCCGGTCTGATCAAACTCGCAGCGCGCATGGGTTTCTGTCAGCACAAATGTTCCGCCATCATCGGGGTCGCAGAAAGACGCATCCCCGCCCGACATGTCAAACATCTGGCGTTCCATCTGCATATAGCCTGTCAGACGCGCCTCATCTTCGCCAAGCACCTCTACAGTCATATCGACTTCCACACAGGCCGCCAGTGCAAGGGCCGCAGGAAGGGTCAGAAATAGGGCTCGCATCCAAGGCTCCTTCTGGTCATGCTGTCCAAGTTTCAGCGTAAACCGAAACCCCGCTGAAGGGCCAGCAGGAATTGTGCCTAACTGCCAGAGCAATGCGCGCCGCCGGGTGCTTGCCCAGAGCCAAGCGCAAAGGCGGGGGGCGCTGTGAACAGATCAGGCGGCGCACTTGTGGCCAGATCGACAGCCAAGATCAGGGCAATAGCCAGCAGGGCAAGAAACCCAACCATCGGGCGAGAGATGCGCGCGCTCATGCTGCGACCCCGCGCGGTGCCACCGGGCGCAAAACCACCGCGCGCAGCTTGATCCCCATGACAGACCCTGCAAATGCCGCGATCATCCATACCCAGCCATGCACAGAGCCTGTCGAAATGCCGCTGAAAAACGCCCCGACATTACACCCAAAGGCCATGCGCGCCGAATAGCCCAGCACCAGCGCCGCCAGCACCACCCCGCCATAAGAGCCAAGCGTCAGGGCTTGTGTCTGTGCGCCGGGGGATGCACGCCAGCGCATTACCGCAAATGCCCCAATCAACAGCCCGATATTTGTCAGCGATGTTACATCTGTCAGCACCGATGATGCCAGACGCTCTGCATTGCCCGGCGCCACCCAGAACGCTGTCTGTGCCAGATCGGCCCCGCCGGCTTGTGCCAGTTTCGCCCCCCACAGGCCCAGACCGTATACAATCCCCCAAGGCTGCCCCGCGATAACCAGATTGGCCAGCGCCAGCGCCGCAATCAGCGCTGCGGCAATCCACAAGCGCCGGGGCGGCAGGCGTTTGCCCGGAGCAGCGTAGAAGATTGTCAGCGCGCCCACCAGCCCAAGCCCTGCCAGTGTCAGCACCAGCCCCAGATTGGCCCCGAAAAGGCCCTGCAAGGATGCAACCGGCAAGCTGCCAAGCCCTACCCACCAGCCAAGGTGCAGCGTGCCTGCGAAACTTCCGGCAATAAAGCCCAACAGCGCCAACAGCCCCCCAAGATTGCCGCTGCCCGCATTCACCAATGTGCCAGAGCCGCAGCCCATCACGATCTGCATGGCGGCCCCAAAAACAAATGCGCCAAGGATCATTGCCAGGCCTACAGGCGCATGTGCCGGGGCCAGTTCTGTCGGGTTGGCCGCAAGCAAGGGAAAGGCCACAGCCGCCACAAGGGCAATCGCTATCAGTTGCGCCAGCACACCGCGCCCGTCACGATCTGTAACAATCATCCGCCACGGCCCGGCAAAGCCAAAGCGCAACCCTTCCAGCACCAGACCAAAACCAAGCCCCACCATGACCAAAAGCCCCGCGCGGGGGCCAGCCATCAGAAATGCAAAGCCGATAAAGCCAAGGGCAACCAGCACAACAGAAGCACGTTGCAACACCATGAGAGCGGGCCTTTCTTTTCAAAGCGATACCGCGCGCAAGCGACGCGCGCGGTTTAGGCATATACTGGCAGGTCTAGCCCTCTCAGAACAGGCCTTCAACCCAACGCTTGGTCGAGAGCCAGAGATAGGTGACACGGCTTGGCTCGTTATCCAGCGCATGGCCTTGGGCTGCATATTCGGCCATGCTTTCTGCATAAAGGCGCGTATTCTCTACCCCGGCCAGTTCTGACAGGGCAAACCAGTTGATTGCCGCCCAATGCCCGGTATTGCAGAAAGAAACAGTGATGGGCGCATCTTCCAGCCCATTGGCCTGCGCAACGGCGCGCGCCTGCTCTGGCCCGACCATGCGATTGCCGTCAAAGAAATCGGCGAAGGCCACATTCTCGGCCCCGCGCACTGTGCCGGGGCGCGCGATTGACCATGTGATCCCTTCGAAAAATCCTTCGGGGCGACTGTCGATCAGGCGCGCTTCACCGCGCTGCACCAGCGCGCTGACTTCGGCGGTGGAGATATACCAATCTGTTGTCCAGTTGCCGGAAAAATCCGAGGCCGCAATGGGTTCGGCGGCGATGGAGACGGGCAATTGCGCAGCATTCCATGCGGCGAAGCCACCATTGAGCAGCGCCAGATCCTGCACCCCCAGTGATTTCAATGTCCAGTATACGCGTGCGGCTGTACCCATATCGGTGGGGTTTGCACCGGAATGCACGATGACCACAGGGGTATCGGCCTCAATCCCAAGGCGCGCGGCCTCTGCGGCATAGGTTTCGGGTGCGAGCAATGCGCCGGGATTGGCCGGGCCGCCGCGCCAATTTGCATAGGCCGAAAACGCAGCGCCGGGAATATGGCCTGCATCGAAATCACCACTGACATGGATAATGCGCAGGTTATCTTCCGCTTCCATAATGGCTGCGAGTTCCGCAGGCTCCAGAAGCGGGCCCCAGCCTTGGGGGGTTGCGAGTGCAGCAAATGGCAAGACAGCGGCGGAAAGGCTCAGGATGGCAGTGCGCAGCATCGGGATTCTCCTTGCAATGCGAGCGGTGTTGAGGGGCAGCTAGCCTGTGGGTGTCATGCGTGCAAGAGTAGGGGCATCCGCCGGGGGAGTTCTGGCGCGGCAGATATTTTGCCTGTGCGGCGCAATCGCGGCTTTTGTTCCTTCTGTGTTGTGGATCGGGAAAATAGTTCTGAAATAAGGCCATTGAAAAACAATACTTGCCTTATTTCGCCTATCTTTGTGCAGGGCTGAAAACAATTTTCTCAGATCGCAGGGATGGGCAAGGGCGCATAGGGGGTGCGCCGCTTACTGCCGGAAAGGGCTATTTTCATATTCATGCAAGCCAGCCTTGCCAAGGCGCGTGCGGGGCTTTAGCTGCGCTGCAAGGGAAAAAGGGGTGCAAAGATGACAGAAACCCTGTTGGATCAGGCTTGGGCCGAGAGTGAGGCCGCGCCAGAGGATGGCGCGCTGCGGTTGCGCTACTACGCGCGGTTGATAGAGGCCGAGATGGTGCTCTTGCTGGAGCATGAGGCCACGGGCGACACGATCACCCCCAAAGTTTTTGATCTGGAAGATGGCCCGCTTGTTCTGGCCTTTGATCTGGAATCGCGGCTGACAGAATTTACTGGCTTGCCCGCGCCCTATGCAGCAATGCCGGGGCGTGCGCTTATTGACATGCTGGCGGGAAAATCCTTGGGGCTGGGGCTGAATCTGGGGGTTGCACCATCGTCGCGGCTATTGCCACCGGAAATCGTGGACTGGCTGGCGCAGATGATCGCAGAGCGGCCAGAAGAGCTAAGCACACGGATTTTGGCGCTGCATGCGCCCAAGGGCTTGCCGGAGGCGCTGCTTCTGGCACTGGATCAACGCCTTGCCCGTATGGAAGGGCTGGCGCGCATGGCCTATCTGGCAGGTGTTGAATATGAAAGTGGCGCAGGCGGCCACATGCTGGCCTTTGTGGATGCAGCCCCCGACAGCGAAGCGGCGCTGGCGCGTGCAGTGCAAAGCGCGCTCAGCTTTTCCGGGGTCGAGGCCGGGATGCTGGATGTAACTTTTCTGGCCGTAGAAGAGCCGCGCGCAGCGGAATTTGCGCGTGTGGGCCTGCGCTTTGATCTGCCACAGCCTGCACCGCAAACGGACAATCCCCCTGTTGCTCCCGGCACCGACCCCAAGCGCCCGCCACGGCTGCGCTAGGGGCCTGCGGGGGCGGGAAATACTGAAAAATATGGGGTATTATAATACCTAAATTTTAAGCCATTGTTTTGCTTGATATATTATGACTCCTGCCCGCTTGACCTGCGCCGCGAAATCGTTAGAAAGCGCACATCCCGCCGGGTGCCCTGGCGGTTCTTACTCCCATTCTCAAGGGTCTTGATATGAAAACCTACTCTCTCAAAGCCGGAGAGATCGAGAAGAAATGGATCCTGATCGATGCCGAAGGTATCGTTCTGGGCCGTCTCGCTTCGATCATCGCCATGCGCCTGCGCGGCAAGCACAAGGCCAGCTTCACCCCGCATCTGGACATGGGTGACAATGTCATCGTGATCAATGCCGAC
>JAIUNA010000160.1 GCA_022565265.1 Roseinatronobacter sp.
CGCCACCAGAAAGCGGGCTGCGGGTGTAAAGATGATGGAATTCATTCCTTCTCCTCGTTGGCAGGACGGGCGTTGGCAGCACCTTTCAGCAGCACGAAGGCGCCAAGGGCCGCGATCAGGACAACTGCAATCTCTCCGAATGTATCCAGGGTGCGGAAATCCACCAGAATGACATTGACGATGTTGCGCCCGAAAGCCTCTGTCCAGCTTGCAGCCTCGAAAAACTCTGTCAGGCGCCTGTCAAAGGGTTGATCGACCACCAAAAGCAGCACCACTGTTGTCAGAACGCCCACGGTGGTTGCCAATACAGCATTGGCAAAACTGTGGCTCTGCGCGCCTGTTGGATCCAGATTTGGCATTTTCAGGAAGGCCAGCGCCAGCAGCACCACCACCAGCAGTTCTACCAACAGCTGGGTAATGGCCACATCGGGCGCGGAATACATGATGAAAATCAGCGCAACGCCAATCCCCACCACGCCCAAGGCAACAAGCGCCATAATCCGCGACGAGGTGAGCAGCACAAGCACAGTGCCGGCCACGATCAGCGCCGCAACGCCCCATTCCATGAAACCAAGCCCGCCAAGGCCCAGCCGCAGCCCGCCCACATCACGCGCCAGAAGCGTGACAAAGACAGTTGCGGCAAAAACCGAGAATGTGGCGAACATGTATTGGCGCAAAACGCCTGTCTGAATCAGCTTTGTCTGTACCTTGGTAAAGGCCATGAAGCGTTCCAGAAACACATCCCACCCGGCATCCAGATCGGGGCCGCGTGCCTCTATCCGCGCCAGCCAAGCCCGCAGCGCCTGATGTTTGGCATAAAGCACAAAGCCAAGCGCGAATGTCACAAGGCTCAGCAACAAAGGCAGGTTGAACCCGGCCCAAAGCTTCACCCGCCCGCCCTTGTCTGGCGCGCCCATTACAGCATTGACCGCAGGTTCTATCAGGTAATAGGCGCTTAGCCCCGGCAACAGGCCAAAGGCCAGCCCCAGCGTGCCCAGCACCACAGGGCCAAGCAGCATGGGCCACGGCCCTTCATGGGGTTTATGGGGAAGCGTGCCTTGCGGGCCGTAGAAGGGCTTATAGGCCACAATCCCGGCCACTGCGAACATCAGCGCAAAGGCAATCAGCGCCATCGGCACGACAAAAACCATAAGCCGCATTTCCAGCGCACCCGCATAGGCCACTTCTTTGGCGATAAAGCCAAGGAAGGGCGGGATACCCGCCATTGCCAGCCCCGCCGCAGCGGCGGCCATGGCCGTAATTGGCATGGCCGCTCGCAAACCGCCCAACACATTGGCATCGCGCGTGCCGGTGGCGTGATCTATGATCCCGATCGTCAAAAACAGCCCGGCCTTATACAGCGAATGCACCAGCAGGAATGTCATTGCCGCCGTAATCGCATAGCCGGTGGAACCCGCCAGAAACATGACCAGCGTGCCCAAAGCCATCAGCGTGGTATAGGCGAGTGTCTGTTTCAGATCGGTTTGGCGCAGCGCCATGAAAGACGCGAAAACCGCTGTCACCGCCCCGAAGATGGACAAAATCCATATCCACAGGTCAGAGCCTGACAGGGCAGGGTGCATGCGCGCCAGCAGATAGACACCCGCTTTCACCATCGTGGCCGAATGCAGATAGGCCGAAACCGGGGTGGGTGCGGCCATGGCATTGGGCAACCAGAAATGAAACGGCACTTGCGCCGATTTGGTAAATGCGCCCGCCAGCACCAGAAACAGGATCAGTGTGTAAAATTCCTTGCCCACAAGGCTGCCAGATGCGGTGATTTCCGACATCTCGAACGTGCCTTGAGTGATCCCCAGCATGATGAACCCCGCCAGCAGCGCCAGCCCGCCTGCCGCTGTCAGCAAAAGCGCTTGCAGCGCGTTGCGGCGTGATTTCGGGTCTGCATGGCTAAAGCCGATCAGCAGGTAAGAGGTGAAGGTCGTCAATTCCCAGAACACAAACAGCGCGATCAGGTTATCGGCCAGCACCAGCCCCAGCATCGACAGCATGAAACTGAACAGATACAGCGCAAAGCGATCATATTGCGGATGGCCCGCCAGATATTTTGCCGCATACAGCATCACCATCGCGCCAATGCCCGTGATCAGCAGCGCGAACATCAGGCTTAGCCCGTCTATCCAGAATGTCAGATTGATATCCAGACTGGGTATCCAGGGCACAACCCAGCGCACGGGTTCACCAGCGGCGATCGTGGGCAGATATTGCAGGAAAAACACAAACAGCAGCGCTGTCATGGCCGAAGTGCCTATCCCTGAAACGGTTTTCCAGGGGGCATTGGGGTCCGAATGTTCCGCCATCTTTGGGGTCGGGCTCCTTTGGTTAAAAATGTTCGGGCGGATATGGTTCCGCCCGTTAGATGCACCTTCGGTGCGCTTTTTCCCATCTTGGAACAGTTTTCACAATTGAAATCGTCAGGATTTTGCCGAAAATCGGCACGGTTTGGGTGGAAGCTGTTGCGCAAAAGGCAGATGCGCCGCATAAATTCGGGGTGGGGTTTTCGTTTCTGACGGGGTATTGATTCCCGATTGCTTTGGCGTGGGTTTTCTAAGGTGTATCGTGCTATTCGGTTAATTTCAGGTTACGTCTGCCGCGTCTTGCGTGGCGGTATTGCCTGACATGCCGCGCCTTGACACGATGATAGAAATGGGCGCGCAGGCTATTTGCGATCCGCTACAACCGCTGGACAATTTGCCGCAGCGTCTGGCTGCGCACTGGCCCGATGCCCCGGCGTTGGAATTGGTGGTGGCGCTGGCCTCTGCGGCGGATGGTGTGCAATCCATGTTCGGAGAGGGGTGCGACAGCGGCCAGCGGGCTGCGCGGGTCTGGCGTCAGGCCGCGATGGTGGGGGCCGATCTGCATTATCTTGCACTATCGGCCAGCCCGGCCACCACCGCCGCCGATCTGTTGCAGCATTGGGAAAACGAAATGCCGCGCATGGGCGCGGCATAAGCGTTGAGTGCTGCGCGGCAGGCCGAATAAACGGCCCACCAGCGTGATTTACAATTTTTCGGTGAGTTCCGGCACGAGGGTGAACAGATCACCCACCAGCCCGTAATCAGCGACCTGGAAGATGGGGGCCTCTTCATCCTTGTTGATGGCAACAATGACCTTGCTGTCTTTCATCCCGGCAAGATGCTGGATTGCGCCAGAAATGCCCACGGCGATATAAAGATCAGGCGCGACCACTTTGCCGGTCTGGCCCACTTGCCAATCATTGGGCGCATAGCCCGAATCGCCCGCTGCGCGGGATGCCCCCACAGCCGCGCCCAGTTTGTCGGCCAGCCCTTCGATGATCTTGAAATCCGCTTCAGACCCCACACCGCGCCCGCCAGAGACAACAACCCTGGCCGAGGTAAGTTCTGGCCTGTCAGAGGCCGCGACCTTGTCTTCCACCCATTCCGAAAGGCCCGGATTGGTGCCCGCCGAAATGTTTTCCACCGGGGCCGCACCACCTGTGCCCGCGCCCTCGAAACTTGCGGTGCGCACTGTCAAAACCTTGGTCGCATCAGAGGATTTGACCGTCTGAAGGGCATTGCCTGCATAGATCGGGCGCTCGAATGTATCGGCATCGACAATGCCCGTGACATCCGACAGCACCATAACATCCAACAGCGCCGCCACACGCGGCAGGATATTTTTCGCATCCGTTGTAGAGGGCGCGCAAATATGGCTGTAGCCCCCGGCGATAGAGACGATCAGCGCTGCTGTGGGTTCGGCCAGGCGGTGGCCAAGGCTGGCATCCTCGGCGCATAGCACCTTTGCCACGCCATCAATCTTGGCGGCTTCTGCCGCAGCCCCTGCCACAGACGCGCCCGCGCACAGCACCGTCACATCGCCCAAGCCGCGCGCGGCTGTCACGGCCTTGGATGTCGCATCCAGATTCAGCGCGCCATCCGTGACCTCTGCCAAAACAAGAACCGCCATCAGATCACTCCCGCTTCGTCTTTGAGTTTCGCCACCAGTTCATCGACCGACCCAACCTTCACACCCGCCGCGCGTGTGGCAGGCTCTGCGGTTTTGACAACGCTCAGGCGCGGGCTGATATCCACGCCGTAATCAGCAGGCGTTTTCTCATCCAACTGCTTTTTCTTGGCCTTCATGATATTGGGCAGCGAGGCATAGCGCGGTTCGTTCAGGCGCAGATCGACCGAAATTATCGCAGGGAGTGTGACCTTGATAGTCTGCAACCCCCCATCCACTTCGCGCGTTACGGTGGCATGCTCGCCCTCAACCGTGATTTCAGAGGCGAAGGTCGCTTGTGCCCAACCTGTCAGCGCGGCGAGCATCTGGCCTGTGGCGTTCATGTCATTGTCAATCGCCTGCTTGCCACACAGCACCAGCCCCGGCGCTTCTTCGGCAATCACAGCGCGCAGAAGTTTGGCCACGGCAAGGGGTTCTATATCTGTATGCACATCGTCAGAGGCAGTGATCAGAATAGGCCGGTCAGCACCCATCGCCAGCGCTGTGCGCAGCGTTTCCTGCGCCTGTTTCACTCCGATCGACACTGCCACAATCTCGGACACCACGCCCTTTTCCTTCAGACGGATCGCCTCTTCCACGGCGATTTCGTCAAACGGATTCATCGACATCTTCACATTTGCAAGATCGACCCCGCTACCATCCGCTTTCACACGGACTTTCACGTTATAGTCAATCACGCGCTTCACAGGCACGAGCACCTTCATGAGCGTGTTTCTCCCTCATTATTCGCTGACAGGTTTGTAACGAGGCTCGCGCCCCGAAAACAGTGCAAAATCGACCAATCACACCTTCGCGACGCCGCGTTGCGAAACTGTGGGCGCTAACGGTTTGCGCCGGGCACCCACAAGATATCATCCGCGCCGTCATTATTGGCAATCCGGCCTGCGACAAAGAACCAATCCGACAGGCGGTTGAGGTATTTCACAGCCGATTCGTTTACGCCCTCTATCGCGGTCAGGGCCACAGTTTCACGCTCTGCCCGGCGCGCGACAGTGCGGCACAGATGCAGATACGCGGCGAGGGCCGACCCACCGGGCAGGATGAAACTGCGCAGCGGTTGCAGCTTGGTATTCATGGCGTCAATTTCGGTTTCAAGCCTGTCCACCTGCGCGGGGACAATCCGCAGGGGGGTGTATTCGGCCTCGGTGTCGCGCTCCATTTCCGGGCGGCACAGATCGGCGCCCAGATCGAAAAGGTCATTCTGGATGCGGGCGAAGGCTTTTTCCATTTCGCCCGTTGCATGCAGCCGCGCCAGCCCGATTGTGGCGTTCAACTCGTCCACTGTGCCATATGCGGTTACGCGATGGCTGTGCTTGGCCACGCGCGCGCCATTGCCAAGCGCAGTTTCGCCCGCATCGCCGGTGCGGGTGTAAATTCGGTTCAGAACAACCATCTCAGGCCCCTTTTGATCGGAAATAGACAAACACCATGATCAGTGCCACAGCGCCGAATTGCGCATAGAGCCGCCAGCGCATCATGCGATTGCCATGCTTGCGGTTAAACTCGCCCCCACGGGCAAAGCCGCCAATACCCACGGCCAGCACGACCAGCACACCGAACGAGGCGATGGCCGCGAGAATGAACAGTGGATCTGACAGCATGGGACATCCTTTTTCATGGCGCGCTTGCGCAGCGCGGCTGGGATTTGGTGCGCGCAAGGCGTAATCTAGCCTTCCCGCCTGCGAATGCGACCCCAAAAAACCACGCAGATCATAATTTCCGCAACAGCCAGTCCAGCGCGGCGGTGGGCAGAATACGCCGCGCCGTGCCCAGCAAGCGGGTTGGGGTGGTCACATAATAGCGCGCTTTCGGGCGGCGTGATTCCAGCGCGTGGATCAGGCGGCGGGTAACAGCATCGGGGGGCAATTCAAAGAAATCCGGGCCGCGTTTCTCATATAGCCGGGCCAGCAGGCTTTCTTCATATTGCGTGCGGCGGGGGCTGTTTTTCCAGTCGATCCATGTTTCGAAATGCGGGATGGAATTTTCGCGGATGCGCGAGGTTATCGGCCCCGGCTCTATCAGAATAATATCAATCCCTGTGCCCGCCATCTCCAGCCGCAAGACATCGCTCAGCCCTTCCAGTGCAAATTTCGAGGCCACATAGGCCCCGCGCCAGCGCAGCGCGGCCAGCCCCAGAACCGAACTGTTTTGTACAATCCGCCCATGGCCTTGGGCGCGCATCACTGGCAGCACCGCGCGCGTCAGCTCGTGCCAGCCGAAGAAATTGGTCTCAAACAGCGCGCGCAGCGCTTCGGTGGGCAGGTCTTCGGTTGCGCCGGGCACGGCATAGGCGCCATTGTTGAACACTGCATCCAGCCTGCCGCCCGTTTGCGCCAGCACATCTGCCAGTGCGGCATGAATGCTGGCTTTATCCGTATAATCCAGCCGCAGGCTTTCCAGCCCCTCGGCGCGCAGGCGCGCGCAATCCGCATCCGCCCGGCATGTGGCAAACACGCGCCAGCCCCGCGCCGCCAGCGTATGCGCCGCGTGATAGCCGATCCCGGAGGAACAGCCCGTTATCAGAATGCTGCGCGCCGCACTATCGCGTGAATTGGGATAAGACATCACGCCTGCGGTAAAGCGTTGATGGGGCGATGTCCAGTTCTCGCGCTGCGCGCGGAACAGAGCCATCATGGCGCGCAAGTGCTGCGAGATAGGCCCGCTGTTCGATCTCTGCCATGGTCAGCCCTTTCATGGCATCTTCCAGTGTCTGCGCCGAGGGGGGGCCATCGGTCGGGCCGGGGTAATCCGGCAACATGGCCGCGCTCAGTTCCGGCCCGTCATGCAAGATGACAGCATGGCGCAGCACATTGATCATTTCGCGCAGGTTGCCGGCCCATCGGTGAGCCTGCAATCGTGCTGCCGCGCTCTCGGCAATGCGGTTGAAAAATTTTCCCTCGGCACGCGCAAGGGCATAGAGCAAATGTTGGGCCAGTGGCAGGATATCATCCGGGCGTTCCGCCAGCGCAGGGACTTGGAGCGTAATCACGCAGCACTGATAATAAAATTCCGCGCTCAGGCGGCCTGTCTGCATGGCCATGGCAGGGTGTTCGCGGGTGGTGCAGATCAGCCGCACATCGCAGGCGCTGGCAGCGCTGCCTTGTCCCGGCCCTGAAAGTCCCGATTGCAGCGCCGCCAGCAAGCGCAACTGCATGTCGGTGCTCATGGCTTCGGGATGTGCAAGCAAAAGCGTGCCAGCATGCGCCCGCGCCAAGGCTCCAGGGCGGGGGCGGATGTCTGGCCCGGCCGGGCTGCCAAACAGGGCCTCTTCCAATGCCGGGCCGGTTTGCATAGTGCAATCCACGGTGACAAAGGGTTTTGCCGCGCGCGCCGAATGCTGATGAGTCAATTCGGCAACTGCGCGTTTGCCACTGCCGCGCGCCCCGAAAACCGCCAGCGGAACGCAGGATCGTGCCACCGCGCCAATTTCCAGATGCAGCTTGGCCACGGTTTTCGAGGGGCCAGAGAAGGACAGGCGGC
>JAIUNA010000161.1 GCA_022565265.1 Roseinatronobacter sp.
AAGGCAAGGGCGGTGCTGCGGGCTTTGCCAAGGGCGACGCGCGCGTGCATCTGTCAGATGGGCCAGATGGTAGCACAGTGCTGCGCTATGAGGTGGATGCCAAAGTGGGCGGTAAGCTTGCGCAGCTTGGCAGCCGTATTGTGGATGGCTTTGCCCGGCGCATGGCGGGCGAGTTTTTCACGCGGTTTCAGGCCGAGATTGAAGGCCCCAAACCCAACGATGACGCCGCCGCCCCCGACACTGCCGAGGCCGCGCCAACCTCAGAGCCTGCACCCGCGAAAAAAAGCTGGCTCAAGCGGGTTCTGGGATAACGGGGCTTGGCAGAAGACTTGTGCGATCCCTGCGTTTTCGGTAAAGATTTTTTACCAATTCGGAGGGGGAACCTGAATGCCCGTGATCACCAATATCGAAGATCTGCGCCGTATCTATGAACGGCGCACGCCGCGCAGGTTTTATGATTACGCGGAATCCGGCAGCGGGCGCGAGCAGACCTTTCGTGCGAACAGCTCTGATTTCGGGCATATCCGCCTGAAGCAGCGGGTGGCGGTCAATATGTCGGGCCGCAGCACCCGCGCGCAAATGCTTGGGCAGGATGTGGCCATGCCCGTTGCGTTGGCCCCTGTTGGCCTGACGGGCATGCAATCGGCCGATGGTGAAATCAAGGCCGCCCGCGCGGCAGAGAAATTCGGCGTGCCCTTCACCCTGTCCACCATGTCGATCTGTTCGATAGAGGATGTAGCCGCCCATACAAAAGCGCCTTTCTGGTTTCAGGTTTATACACTGAAAGATGATGATTTCATGCGCCGCCTGTTTGAGCGCGCGCATGCGGCAAAGTGTTCGGCCATTGTGGTGACAGTGGATTTGCAGGTTCTGGGACAGCGCCACAAGGATTTGAAAAATGGCCTGTCGGCCCCGCCGAAACTGACCGCCAAATCCATCGCCAATATGATGACGAAAATCCCCTGGGGGCTGGAGATGCTGGGCACGAAGCGGCGTTTCTTTGGCAATATCGTGGGCCATGCCAAAGGGGTGAGCGATCCGTCCTCGCTAAGCACATGGACTGCCGAAGCCTTCGACCCTGCCCTGAACTGGGATCGCATTGCACAGTTCAAAGAATGGTGGGGCGGCAAGATGATCGTCAAATGCATAATGGAACCCGAAGATGCCCGCCGCGCCGCCGATATTGGCGCGGATGCAATTGTTGTTTCCAACCATGGAGGGCGGCAACTGGATGGCGCGGTCAGTTCCATCCGCATGCTGCCCTCGATTGTCGAGGCCGTGGGCAAGGATGTGGAAATCCATCTCGATAGCGGCATACGGTCGGGGCAAGATGTGCTCAAGGCGCTGGCACTTGGGGCGAAGGGCACATATATCGGGCGTGCTTTCACTTATGGGTTAGGTGCAATGGGTGAAGCGGGCGTGACCAAGGCGCTGGAAATCATCCATAAAGAGCTGGATATCACCATGGCGCTGTGCGGCCAGACAAATGTAGCCGATCTTGGGCCGCATAATCTGTATGTGCCGCAAGGCTTTGGTGATCCGACCGTCACCTTGTAACGCACCCTACCCTAGCGGGCCAGACAGCACTGGCCCGCATATCCCGCTTTCCCAGCCGCCTCATCCAAGACGAAATCCTCTTGATCATCGGTCAAGTTCAGGCGATTTAGCCAGAACACTGGCAGGCTTCAGGTTATTCCGATCATAGTCGGGCAGAAGGCGCGTGAGAAAGCAGGGGAAACAAGCATGAGCGCGACCACAGCAAGCTTTCTCAAACCGGGCATCCAGCCAGACCCAGTGCCCGCGCAGCCACCCTTTATTCCGCGCATCCTGTGGCAGACAACACGGGATCGCACCCAGATCAGGCCAGAGTTGGCCGCCTGTATTGCCAAACTGCAAGCCACCAACCCAACATGGGAGCACCGGCTTTTTGACGATGCACGCCAGCTTGAATTCCTGCAAGCGGTGTGCTCCGAACGCTTTCTCAAGGCCTATGCCCGCATTCAGCCCCGCTATGGGGCCGCGCGGGCGGATTTATTTCGTTATATCGCCGTGTATCTGCATGGCGGCGCCTATCTGGATCTGAAAAGTGGCACAACCCGCCCATTGGATGAGATATTGCGCCCCGATGATCGCTTCATCCTGTCACAATGGGATAATGGGCACGAGGGGATGTTCCCCGGCGTGGGCACGCGCAAGACATTGCGTGACATACCGGGTGGTGAATATGAGCAATGGTTTGTGATTGCCCAGCCCGGACACCCGTTTCTCGCCGCCGTGCTGGAACAGGTGCTGGAGAATGTAGATCACTATACCCCCTTCCGCTTTGGCCATGGCGGCAAGGGCGTGCTGGAGGTGATGGGGCCAAACGCCTATACCCGCGCAATCCATGCCCACCGCGCAGACCACCCCCACCGCAAGATCTGCGCATGGGTGGAGGGGGTGCGCTATACCATGTTCGAGGATCTGAAGGCACATCAGGGGCTGGATTCCGGCCATTACATGCATTCCATGTTGCCGCCGCTGACAGATGTGGGGCTGGCTGGATGGCCGCGGCTGCGGTATCATATGCTAGAAACCATCTACAAGCCCTTCAGCCTGCTGCGCGCGTGGAATTATCGCCGACTCTCTCGGCGCTGGGCACGCAAGGCTTTGGCAACCAAGCCGGAAACGTGAATTTAAACAGGAAAATTGATGCCAGCGACACACGAAGACACCCCAAAAGCTGCTGTGAATTCCCCCGATTTCTGGCCGGTATTCGTGATATCATTGGCGGATGCCACCGAACGCCGCGCAAATATCACTGCGCAGCTTGCCGCCCTGTCCATTCCCTTTGAATTTATTGAAGCCATTGACGGGCGCAAAAGGCTGCCTGCCGAATATGAACACCTGATAGACCGCGAAGGAACCAAGACCAATTTTGTAAGGGCGATGTCAGACGGCGAATATGCCTGTGCGCTGTCTCATATGTCAGTCTATCACCGTGTCATCACCGAGGGCTTACCCGGTGCCATAGTTCTGGAAGATGATGCAATCATCAGCCCGGAATTTGCAAAGTTCCGCACAGAAAGATGTTATGAGCATGGCGCGTTGATCCAGCTTGATCATATCGGCGGGCTGATATGGCGGAAATATGGGTATCTTGATCTGGGCGCGGGATTCAAGGCCGGGGTGGCGTCACAAATCACCCATCCCATTACAGGCTACACTGTCAGCCACACCGCCGCTGCATTTCTCCGGGAGCATGGGCTACCGATCACACGCCCCGCCGATTGGCCTTGCGATGTCACCCTCCTTCCAAAGCTGCTGGCGGTTCCGCGCCTTGTTCGACAGCCCCCAACACAAAAATCCACCTCATTTCTGGAAAACGGGCGGCAAGACGTCAACCGCCTGAACCCGATCCACAGGGTGGCGCGTTTTTTTCAAAAATCCTACTGGAAACGCAAGGCCCGCAGGCCTTGGACAAAGCGGGTATCGTAGCAAATGGGCCGTCAAATCAGATCAGGTCAAGGACAGCCCTGTAACCGGGGGTATCAGATGTTTTGTGACATACGCCAAGCGTGATAGTCCTGTTCCGGGAAATCACCGGGAAGATAAGATTGCTCCGGGGGTGTCAGGCGGATTTTGAGTTCATCGCGCACAAAGCTTTTCCAGACATAAAGCTGTATCCGGCGTTTGAAATAAGGCACGCCAAACAACCAACATGTCGTTGCCGCCAAAGGGCTGAGTTCGGTGCGCAAAATTCTTGCGCCGGGAAGTGCCCCGCGGAACAGAAGCGTGCCAAGTGCGACCTGCTCATTAGACCAAAGCCCATTTGGCAGCCATTCCGTTTCAACCATGAAGCGGAAGCGCGCCTCCAACTCATCCACAAAATCATGCGCGATGAACAGGTCGCCTGCCATCATCAAGGCTCTTGCACCATTGACAGTGACTTTTGGAATTTTCCCAAGGCGCTGGCGCTGCGAGAAATAATAGGTTGTATTCAGCAACATGCTTGCACCGTCAATATCTTCCGCACTGCGGATGATATTGGCCTCGCGCAAATCAGGAATGAAACGACACAGGCCCGCATCCAGCCAAAGCAGATAATCACTCTCTACAAGTTTGGCCGCGCGCTTCATCAGATCAATCTTGGACATCACCATCATGCCGTAATCGCTTAGCTGATAGGAAATATCTTTGCGATTCAACGTGCTGCTGGTGGCCAGAATTTCCTCTACCCGCGCGCGATGCGCAAACATGGCCAAATCATTTTTGGGGATAGAGATTATTTGATCGCCGGGTTTCAACGCGATTTTGGAAGCCTCGATCTCTGGATCGAGAAACACGACGAAAGGAAGCGGAACTTCAAGTGTCTTGTTCAGCCATTTGATATAAACATCAATATTCCGGCCATCAACATTGCCTCTGCCGATATTGTAAAGTGCTGTAACAGCAACAACCTTCATATCATACACCTTGCAGTGCCGCCCGACACAGGGTGATTAATGCCCGAAATAGCCGGGCGCATCAAGCAAGAGCGCAGCGTGACCTTCTGCAAAGCAACGCGGTTCTACATCACTCACAACCGCAAAGGGCGCGCTGGCCCGATTTGTCTGGAAAAGTAATTTAGAGGAATGGTGGAGCCAAGCGGGATCGAACCGCTGACCTCTTGAATGCCATTCAAAAAACAGACCAAAACAGGGCCTAACTTGTCAAAACACCTTACCCCACTTAAAGCCCTTGTTTTGCTTGTAATTACATCTAATGTTAGGCAATGTGACTAACGCCGGGTAACAACGCAAAACACCGCTTTCTGTTACCCCTGTGTTACCCCGGCGCGATTTCTTGACTTGCAAAGAGGATGCTTTGACATGGCGCGCGCATTAAAAAACCTGACAATAGAAAAAGCGAAGCCCGACCCGAACAAGCGGCAAGAAATCCCGGACGGGATCGTGCCGGGGCTTTATCTTGTGATCCAGCCAAGCGGCGCAAAGGGATGGGCGTTGCGTTACAGATTCGCGGGCAAGCCTGCAAAATTGACCTTGGGCAAGTGGCCCATGATGACACTCGCACAGGCGCGCACAGAGGCCGCAGAGGCGCTTGAACAGATCGAGGCGGGCCAGAACCCCGCACAGGAAAAGAAGGCCCCCAGAGCGGCGCAGATTGAAGCGCAGCTAGATGACCGCGATCAATTTCAGAACGTGGTGGCGCTGTTCCTAAAACGGCACGCCAGCCACAACCGCAGGGCCGATGATGTGGCCGCGATGTTCCGGCGCGAAGTGTTAAAAGCATGGGGCGAGCGCAAGATTTACGAAATCACCAAACGCGATGTTATCGAGGTGCTGGATGGGATTGTAGATCGTGGAAGCCCGGTAACTGCCAACCGCTTGCGCGCGCACCTGAACACCCTCTTTAACTGGGCAAAGGGCCGCGACATTGTGCAGGCCAACCCTTTGGACGGGATCAAGCCCCCTGCCCCTGAAAAGCCGCGCGACCGCGTGCTGACCGATGACGAAATCAGACTGTTCTGGCAGGCTTGCGACAAGCTAGGCCAGCCGTTCGGGCCATTGTTCAAGGGGATGTTGCTTACAGGCCAGCGGCGCGGCGAAGTTGCCGGGATGACAGAACGCGAAATCAGGGGCGATGACTGGACTATCCCGGCGGCACGTTCAAAAAATGGCGATGAACACACACTCACATTACCGCAGGCCGCTAGGGCCATTCTGGGGCGCATGGAAGGCATACAAGGCCGCGCCGGGTATTTGTTCACCACGACAGGGGAAAGCCCTGTATCCGGCTTTACGCGCGCGTCTAACAGGTTGCGCGAAACAATGGCAGAGATTGCCAGCGAGGGGCAAGCGGAGCCTGTTGAACTGGACGCCTTCACCCTTCACGATCTGCGCCGGACAGCCGCCACAGGCATGGCAGGGCTAGGCTTTCCCCCTCACATTGTTGAGGCCGTTCTAAATCACCGCAGCGGCACGCGCAGGGGCGTTGCAGGCGTCTATAATCGTTTCGACTATGCCGCAGAAAAGCGCGATGCGCTGGAAGCATGGGCACGGCATGTTCTGGCACTGGTGGAAGGCCAGCCGGACAACGTGGTGCGGATACAGGGGGCGCGGGCATGAGCAATAACACAACCCGCAGGGCTGCGCGATCTTTAGGGGGTTTGGTTAAGGAACTGAAGCTAGGTCGTGATGACGTTGCACAATATTTAGGCGCTACACCTTCCGAAGGCGCTTGGTCAAAAATAATAATGGCGTTTTCTAGATATGAGGATGCGCTTGACGATCTAAAATCTTCACGAGATAGCAGATCAAAAGACCCGGCAAAGGCAAGCTGGTATGAGAGGCAAACCCAAACAAAAAACGCATTGGAAGCCGCTCTTGATCGTTTGGAAGCCACCCGAAAACATGGCGAATTTCTGCAAGAGGCCAGCGAAAACTATTCTCTAGAAACCTTTGGCAGTAGCGCAGGAAGCGAGGTAAATGCAGACCAGCTTTTGCGCGAAGCATATCAAAAAATAATGAATGCTCTTATTATAATCGAGAGGGCCAATTCCCTAGAGATTGAATTACCCACAGAGGCCAATGCGCGGGCAAAACTGGTGCGCGAAATACGCGATGCGCTTGCCCAAGATGGAATTGAGGCGCGCGCTTCAATTGGCCGTAGCTTGGGGCTAATTGAAGAACCACTACTTCGTGATTTAACTAAATTTGAGCAATTACTTGACGCTCTTGGCATTTGTGAAGAACTGACAGTCAAAAGCTTTTCCGCTTTCGTTCGGTCTGCACTTGTCGGAGAAAAAGGGGGGTAGATTGCCCCCCTTTGCCTTCCGGGCTTTGTATTTAGAAATGCCTTAACTCTTTCACACATGATTTAACGTGAAGGGGTACGGCTATGACAGAAAAGAGAATACAAGCGGCAAACACCCGCAGCTTGTGCGGGGGCATAAGCGACATGACGTTATGGCGCTGGATAAATGAACGGGATTTTCCAAAGCCTATTTATATTGGCAATAGACGCTACTGGAAAGAAAGCGATGTTCTGTCATGGCTGGAAGCGCAACCTGCACAGCGGGGGGCAGCATGATGCAAGGGCCTTTCATTCCAAATGATGTAGCAGAACACTTGCAGAGCGCAGAAAAGGTAATGCAAGCGACCGTTAATCGTCTTGAACGCCTCTTGCTGATTTATGGCGATGGCGCAGAGGACACCGATTTTGACGATGGCGAAATATGGCAGTGGCAAGTTTCCATTGAACACGGTGAAGTTGAAAAGATGATCCAAAACTTGCGCAACATTGGCGAATTCGCTGGATGGCTTGCCAAGTTTAGCGCCGAAGAACACGCAGAATCGGAAACCGAAACGGGGGCTGCATAATGGATCACCAGCGCATTTTCACCCGCCCATTGATGAGCCGTTGCGCAGGCCATAGCGCCGCGCTGGTGCAGTTGCTTTGCGACCGTGCAGAGGATCACCCCGATCTTGCCCGGCATA
>JAIUNA010000162.1 GCA_022565265.1 Roseinatronobacter sp.
CTGTTTCTTGCCCCAGGTATCGCATTTTTCGCGCTCTATGTTATCTATCCCATCTTCCAGAGCTTCAATATCAGCTTCTATCGCTGGGATGGGCTGGGAGAGCCTGTGCCTGTGGGTTTGGAGAATTACCGCCAGTTGCTGGATGACCGCGCCTTCTACACCTCGCTGCGCAACAATGTGAAATGGCTGCTGCTGTATCTGCTGGCCATTCCGGGCGGGCTGTTCATCGCGCTGTTTCTCAATCAGCAAATTCGCGGAATGCGGCTTTATAAATCGCTGTTCTTCTTTCCCTTTGTCATCTCGCAAGTGGTGGTTGGCCTTGTTTTCGCATGGTTTTACAATCCGTCTATCGGGCTGTTCAATCCGCTGATCGGGCTGTTTGGCTTTGCGCCCATGAATGTCTTGGGCAACCCGAACACAGTGACATATGGCATTATTGCTGCGGGGCTGTGGCCGCAGATCGCCTATTGCATGATCCTGTATCTGACGGGCCTGAATGCCGTTGATCCCGAACAGGTAGAGGCCGCGCGGCTGGACGGCGCAAAGGGCTGGAAAATGCTGTGGTATGTGATTTTGCCACAATTGCGCCCGGCCACGTTTATCGCCGTGGTGGTCACGGTTATTGGCGCGCTGCGCAGCTTTGATATGATCTCTGTCATGACAAATGGCGGGCCATTCGGATCAAGCCGCGTGCTGGCCTATTACATGTTCGAAGTCTCGCTTTCGGAATACGGGTTCCGCATGGGCTATGGGGCCGCCATTGCAGTGGTGCTGTTTTTGATAATGATGGTCTATATCGCGTTTTTCCTGTGGCGTATGTGGCGCGAAGAGCGGGGGTATTAACATGTTTCCCACCCCTGTCGAACGCCGCTCTGCCGCCATGCAGGCCACGTATAAGGCGCTTGTCCCCGTGGCACTTATCCTGTGGCTTTTGCCGCTGCTGATGGTGGCGCTGTTTTCCATCAAGCCCGATAGCGATTTCACCCAAGGCAATCTTTGGGGCCTGCCCACCAGCTTTGCCGGGTTTCAAAATTACGCCCGCGTGTTCACCGATAGCGCCATGCCGCGCTATTTGCTGAATTCGGTCTTTATCACCGTGCCCACCGTGATTGGCGCTGTGGCGCTGTCTTGCATGACGGGCTTTGCCTTGGGGGTCTATCGGTTCCGCAGCAATATCTGGATATTCTTCATGTTCGTGGCCGGAAATTTCGTGCCCTTCCAGATACTTATGGTTCCGGTGCGCGATCTGACGCTCAATATGGGGTTATATGATACGCGGCTGGGGATGGTTCTGTTCCATATCGCGTTTCAAACCGGATTTTGCACGCTATTCATGCGCAATTTCATCCGCGCCCTGCCGCGCGAATTGATAGAGGCCGCGCGCGTGGAAGGTGTAAGCGAAATCCGCATATTCTGGTATGTGGTGCTGCCCCTGATGCGGCCTGCCATCGCCGCGCTGTCGGTGCTGATCTTCACCTTCATCTGGAATGATTATTTCTGGGCGGTGGTGCTGACGCAGGGCGAGGAAACCCAGCCTGTCACCGCCGGGCTCACGGCCTTCAACAGCCAGTTTCGCGCCGCCTATCACATGATGAGCGCGGGCAGCATCATCGCCGCCCTGCCCCCTGTGATGATGTTTTTTCTGATGCAAAAACACTTCATAGCGGGCCTGACATTGGGAGCTGTGAAATGACGAAAATCGCCTTTATCGGTGCGGGTTCCACCGTGTTCATGAAAAACCTGATCGGGGATGCGCTTCTGCGCCCTGCCCTGTCAGAGGCCCATATCGCGCTGATGGATATTGATGCCGCGCGGCTGGAAGAAAGCGCGCTGGTGGCGCGCAAGCTGGTGGCCAGTCTTGGTGTGGGTGCGCGCGTGACAGTCACCACCAACCGCCGCACCGCCTTGGAGGGCGCCGATTTCGTGATCGTGGCCTTTCAGATTGGGGGGTATAAGCCCTGCACTCTCACGGATTTTGAAATCCCCAAAGCGTACGGGTTGCGCCAGACCATTGCCGATACACTTGGCGTGGGGGGCATTATGCGCGGGTTGCGCACTGTGCCCCATCTTTGGGCCTTGGCCGAAGATATGCGCGCAGTTTGCCCCAAGGCGCTGATGCTGAACTATGTAAACCCCATGGCCATCAACACATGGGCGCTGGCCGCGCGCTACCCCGATATCCGGCAAGTGGGCCTGTGCCATTCAGTGCAAGGCACGGCGTTTGAACTGGCGCGCGATCTGGGGCTTTCACTGGATGATCTGCGCTACCGCGCGGCAGGCATAAACCATATGGCGTTTTATCTGGATTTGCAGGTGCGCGATGGCGCGGGCTGGCGCGATCTCTATCCCAGCTTGCGCGATGGCTACCGCGCAGGCGCCATTCCGCTGGAAAGCCACTGGAACCCCCGTTGCCCCAATCTGGTGCGCTATGAGGTGATGGAACATTTCGGGTATTTCGTGACCGAATCTTCCGAGCATTTCGCCGAATATGTGCCGTGGTTCATCAAATCCCATCGTCCCGATCTGATA
This sequence comes from Roseinatronobacter sp., assembly GCA_022565265.1. Lineage (GTDB taxonomy): Bacteria > Pseudomonadota > Alphaproteobacteria > Rhodobacterales > Rhodobacteraceae > Roseinatronobacter. The sequence goes on from JAIUNA010000162.1 coordinate 2,530, forward strand.
GAGGCGTTTCGCATCCCGCTGGATGAATACCCCAAACGCTGCGAAGAACAGATTGCGGCATGGGGCGCGCAGGCGCAGGCCTTGAAGGCGGCAGAAAGGATCGAACACACGGCCTCGAATGAGTATGCCGCCACGATCATGGACAGCATCACAACCGGCACGCCTTCGGTGATTTACGGCAACCATGCCAATCAGGGCTATATCCCGCAACTGCCCCAAGGCGCTGCGGTGGAAGTGCCAACGCTGGTAGATGCAAACGGGCTGCACCCGACTGTCGTGCCCGATCTGCCGCCCCATCTGGTGGCATTGATGCGCACCAATCTGAATGTGCAGGAACTGACAGTGCAAGCCCTGCTGACCGAAAACCGCGACCATATCTATCACGCGGCCATGCTAGACCCTCACACCGCCGCCGAGTTGGATTTGCGCCAGATCCGCGCGCTGGTGGATGAAATGCTGGCCGCGCATGGCCCATGGCTGCCCGATTGGTGCCAGAGCCGCAAAGCCGCCTGAGCCTGAACATATAACGCATGTCCACCCCCTCTCTCACCACCCGGAGCGCTGCATGACCCCAATCTATCCCGACCTCAACGCGGCTTCTGTCTTCATTACCGGCGGCGGCTCTGGCATTGGCGCAGCCCTGACAGAGGCATTCTTGCGCCAAGGCGCGCGCGTGGCCTTTGTCCAACGCTCTGACGCCAGCGCATTCTGTGACCAGATGGCGCGAAGCACAGGCAACCGCCCCCTGTTCATCGGCTGTGACATTACCGACCCGGACGCGGTGCAAGCGGCCATCGCCCAAGCGGCTGCGGCGCATGGCCCTGTGCAAGTGCTGGTGAACAATGCCGCAAATGACCAACGCCACACTTTGGCAGAGGTTACACCCGATTTCATGGATTGGGCGCTTGCGATCAATTTCAAAGCCTATGTCTATGCCGCCCAAGCCGTAATCCCGCAGATGCAGGCCAAGGGCGGGGGCGCGATTATAAATATCACCTCGATCAGCTATATGATGGGCAATGCGGGCTATCCTATCTACACTGCCGCCAATTCTGCGCTCAATGGCCTGACACGCAGCCTTGCGCGCGAATTCGGGCCAGACCGTATTCGCGTGAATGCCCTTGCGCCGGGCTGGGTTATGACACCCAAGCAACTGGAGCAGTGGGTCACGCCCGAAGGGCTGGCCGCCCATCTTGCCCGCCAATGCCTGCCCGACACGCTTGCCCCCGAAGATATTGCAGGCGGCGTATTGTTTCTGGCCTCTCAGGCCAGCCGCGCCATGACGGGGCAAGCGCTGGTGATTGATGGCGGCGTGGTGGTAACAGGATGACCCCGCCCGCCACCACAAGCATAGACTGGATTGCCGCCGATTGGGGCACATCGCATCTGCGCGTCTGGGCGCTGGCAGGCGCGCGCGTGATCCATCAGGCCGCGTCAGATCAGGGCATGGCGCGGCTGGCCCGCGCGGAATTTGAAGGCGCGCTTCTGGATTTGATCGGCCCTTGGCTGCCAGAGGGGCAGGTGACACCTGTTATCGCCTGCGGCATGGTCGGCTCTCGCCAAGGCTGGGTGGAAGCGCCTTATCGCGCGGTTCCGTGCCAGCCTATGGCCGACAAACTTATCCCCGCACCCTGCCGCGATTTGCGCCTGTGCGTGCATGTTGTGCCGGGGCTGAAGCAAGCGCAACCCGCCGATGTCATCCGGGGCGAAGAAACCCAGATTGCGGGCTTTCTGGCCCGCAATCCCGGTTGGGACGGGGTGGTCTGCCTGCCCGGCACACATAGCAAATGGGTGCATCTGAGCGCGGGAGAGGTTGTCAGCTTCCAGACTTTCCTAACAGGCGAGATGTTCGCGCTTTTGTCCGAACACTCGGTCTTGCGTCATTCGGTGGGCGGCTGGGAGGATGCCGGATTTGCCGAAGGCGTGGCACAGGGGATGGAGCGGCCAGAGCGGCTGATGGCGCGGCTTTTCTCTATTCGGGCGGAAGGGCTGCTTGCAGGGCTTGATCCGGGCCATGCCCGCGCGCGGCTGTCGGGCCTGCTGATCGGGGCAGAACTGGCGGCGGCCAAACCCTATTGGCTGGGCCAGCGCGTGGCGCTGATTGGCGCGCCAGAGGTGATGCAGGCTTATGGTGCGGCGCTGGGCGGGCTATCCGTACCTGTCACGGCCCATGATGCAACCGAAATGACACTGGCCGGCCTCTCGGCTGCGCGCGCGCATCTGCCACAAGGAGAGCGCCCATGCGTGAACTGATCGCCATTTTGCGCGGCATTACCCCGCCAGAGGCGCTTGGCGTGACCCAAGCCCTGATTGCGGCGGGGATTAGCAAAATCGAAGTGCCGCTAAATTCGCCCGATGCGCTGGACAGTATCGCGGCCATGGTCGCGGCCTTCGGAGCACAGGCACAGATCGGCGCAGGCACTGTGCTGGACGTGACGCAGGTGCGCGCCGTGGCGGCCACAGGGGCACGGCTGATCGTCTCGCCCGATTGTAACCCCGATGTCATCGCCGCCACCCGCGCCGCAGGGCTGGACAGTTACCCCGGCATCTTCACCCCGACCGAGGCCTTTGCCGCCATCCGCGCGGGCGCTACCGGGCTAAAGCTGTTTCCCGCCTTCAAGATGGGCGCAGATGGGTTGCAGGCCATGCGCGCGGTGCTACCCTCTGAAAGCCGTGTTTATGCCGTGGGCGGCGTTGGCCCGGCCGATTTCGCGCACTGGCGCAAGGCTGGGGCTACGGGTTTTGGGCTGGGCACAGCGCTTTATACCCCCGGCACCAGCGCGGCAGAGACAGGCGCACGCGCCCGCGCCGCCGTTGCTGCATGGGAGGGCTGCGCATGACACCGCTCAATGATATTCGCTGCGAACTTGGCGAAGGCGCTTTCTGGCACCCGCTGCGGGGCGAATTTTTCTGGTTTGATATCACAGGGCGCAAGTTGCACAGCCTTGCGCGCAGTTGGGAATTTGGCGAAATGCCCTCGGCCATGGGCTGGGTGGATCATGCCCGCGTGGTGATCGCCTTTGAAACGCGGCTTGCCCTGTTTGATCTGGAAACGGGCCAATCCCGCACCCTCTGCGCGCTGGAGGCCGACATCCCCCACACGCGCGCCAATGACGGGCGGGCAGACCCGCAAGGCGGATTCTGGATTGGCACAATGGGCAAAGGGGCCGAACATGGCGCAGGGGCAATCTGGCGCTATTGCGGGGGCGAATTGCGCAGGCTTTACAGCGATATCAGCATTCCCAATGCCATCAGCTTTGCACCCGATGGGCACAGCGCCTGCTTTACCGATACCGTGACCAGCCGCATCATGCGCGTCGGGCTGGATGCACAGGGCTGGCCCAAAGGTGCGCCCGAATCTTGGCTGGATATGAACGCAGAGGGGCTGAACCCCGATGGCGCTGTCTTTGACGCAGAGGGCCGCTTCTGGGTGGCGCAATGGGGCGCGGGGCGCGTGGCAAGCTATGCCCCGGATGGGCAGTTTTTGCGCGCTGTGTCAGTGCCTGCCGCGCATAGCTCGTGCCCGGCCTTTGGCGGGCCGGATTTGCGCAGCCTGTATTGCACCACAGCGCGGCAGGGCCGCGCGCGGCCCCATAGCCTTGATGGCGCCTGTTTTGTCGCGCCAGACGTAGCGCCAGGGGTGGCCGAGCATCGGATCAGGCTGGACGATGCCTGAGGTTTTTGGCCATCTGCCAAATGGCCAACCCGTCCACCGCCTGCGCCTGCAAGGCGGCGGGCTGGTGGCCCATGTGCTGACACTGGGCGCGATCGTGCAGGATTTGCGGCTGGAGGGCGTGGCCCATCCGCTGGTTTTGGGCGCAGATACGCTTGCCCCCTATCTGGGGCCGATGCAGTATTTCGGGGCCATGGTGGGGCGGTATGCCAACCGCATCGCGCAGGGGCAATTCAGCTTGGGCGGGCAGCGCATCCAGCTTGCGCAAAACGCAGCCGGGGGCCATTGCCTGCATGGCGGCCCGCAGGGCAGTGCGGCAGCGCTCTGGGATATTCGACATATCAGCGCCGCCAGTGTCACACTGGCGCTGCATATGCCCGATGGCGATATGGGCTTTCCCGGCGCGCTGGATGTGGAACTTACCCTTGCTCTGGCAGAAAGCGCGCTCTGGATCACAACCACGGCCCGCACCACCCGCGCCACGCCCTGCAGCTTTGCCCATCACAGCTATTTCACTCTGGATGACAGCGGCAATCTGGCCCGCCACAGCCTGCGCATTGCCGCCGAAACCTACCTGCCCACGGATGAACACGCCTTGCCCACCGGGCAGATCGCCCCTGTCGCAGGCACGCGGTTTGATTATCGTCACGCGCGCAGTCTGGCCGATGCAAGCCTTGATCACAATTTCTGCCTGTCGCTGCGCGCGCACTGCCCCATGCGCCCGGTGGCATGGGTGCAATCCAGCCTGTCAGGGCTGGCGCTGGAGGTTGCCACCACCAAGCCCGGACTTCAGGTTTACACCGCAGATCACCTTCCCCCGGCTGATATGCCGGGGCAAGAAGGGCAAGAAGGGCTGGAGGCGCGGCGCTATCACCGCAACTGCGCCATAGCCCTCGAAACCCAAGCCTGGCCCGATGCGCCCAATCACCCCCATTTCCCCGCTGCTGTGCTGTATCCGGGCGAAAGCTACCAGCATTGCACGCGCTACGCCTTTTCCAGAACGGAGCCTGCCCCATGAACCGCGCCCTTGGTGTGTGCTATTACCCGGAACACTGGCCCGAAGATATCTGGGCCGAGGATGCCAAGCGCATGGTTGCCGCCGGGCTGACATGGGTGCGCATTGGCGAATTCGCTTGGTCGCGGCTGGAACCAAGCCCCGGCAAACTGTGCTTTGACTGGCGGGATCGCGCGATAGATGTCTTGGGCGCAGCCGGGCTGAGGGTCGTGCTGGGAACCCCCCCCCCCCCCCCCCCCC
>JAIUNA010000163.1 GCA_022565265.1 Roseinatronobacter sp.
GGGGTCAAGGAATTGCGGGTGAAGGAATCCGACAGGATTGATGCCATGGCGCGGGGTTTGGAAGCCTGCGGCGTGCAGGTGGAAGAAACCGAAGACAGCCTCACAGTTTACGGGCGCGGCGCAGATGGTGTGCAAGGGGGTGCGACCGTGCAAAGCCATCTTGACCACCGCATTGCCATGAGCTTTTTGTGCCTTGGCATGGTGTCGAAGCAGCCCATCACCGTGGATGATGCAAGCCCGATTGCCACCTCTTTCCCGATTTTCGGGCCGCTTATGACAGGGCTTGGCGCGCAACTGTCCTGAATTTGGCGCGGCGGGGCTGTCAGTCTGCTGCGCCCTTGCGCGCAGCCAGATAGGCCGCCCATAGATCGGGCCTGCGCGCTTGGGTCAGTGCGTGTGACTGCTCTTGGCGCCACCGTGCGATTGCGCCGTGATTGCCAGATGTCAGAACAGGCGGAATTTCCAGCCCCTGCCATTCGGCAGGGCGGGTATATTGCGGATGCTCCAACAGCCCGGAAGAAAAACTTTCTTCCTCTATCGAGGCCGCATTGCCCAGAACATCGGGCAACAGCCGCACAGTGGCGTCAATCATCGCCTGTGCGGCCAATTCGCCCCCGGTGAGGACGAAATCCCCAAGGCTGATTTCCTCTATGCCGAAATGGTCGATCACGCGCTGATCCACCCCTTCAAAGCGCCCGCAAATCATGGTGATCCCGCGTGCGCCGGCCCAAGCCTGCGCCTTGGCCTGCGTGAAGGGCCGCCCGCGCGGGCTGAGATAAACCAAGGGCCAAGCGGTACGATCTTCTGGCGCGCCGCGCATGGCCATATCGATCGCGCGGCCCAGAACATCGGCGCGCAAAACCATTCCCGCCCCGCCGCCTGCGGGGGTGTCATCCACATTGCGGTGCTTGCCAAGGCCGAAGGGGCGCAGGTCTATGGCCTCCAGCCCCCACAGCCCCTCTTGCAGGGCCTTGCCTGTCAGCGACAGGCCCAGCGTGCCCGGAAATGCCTCTGGGAAAAGCGTGATGATACGGGCCTGCCATGCATGGGCGGGCGTGCCCCGACGTTCCAGACTGCGGGGGGTGAGTGAGGGCGCAATCGCAAGCCGCCCCTGCGCGCGGCGCGGCGGCGTGGTCATTCAATAAGCCCCTCTGGCGGGTCTGCGATAATCCGGCGCGCGGCCAGATCAACCGTCGGGCAGATCGCTTGGGTGAAGGGCAAAAGGATAGCCCCGGTTTTGCCCGGCGCGACCAATTCCAACAAATCCGATGCGCCGTGGTTTAACACAGCCTTTACCCGGCCCAAAGATTGCCCGCCTGTATCAAACACTTCCAGCCCGATAAGATCGGTATGGTAGAATTCATCATCGGGCAGGCTTGGCAAGCGATCACGCGGCGCGAAAAGGCGCATGCCGCGCAGCGCATCTGCCGCCTCGCGGGTGGTGATACCGCTGAGGCGCGCGGCAAAACCCTGTGCCCCCGCCGCGCCCAATGTGAGGGTAAATTCCCGCGTGCCATCTTCGGACGAAAGCGGGCCATAATCGGCAATCGCGGCAGGCTCGGCGCAAAAGCTTTTCAGCCGCACTTCGCCGCGCACGCCATAGGCGCCAGCAACCGCTCCGACACAGATTCGCGATGTGCTCATGGGGCCATTTTCTTGCAAAAGGGGGGCGAGAGCCAAAGGGGGGCAGATCTGCCCCCCTTCATGCACAGATTATTCAGCGGCTGCGGCCTCGGCCTTGGCGGCCTTCTCGGCAGCGCGGGCTTTGGCTTTCTTGCCCGGCTCTGCTTTTTTCAGGTTTGCGCGGGTTGTCTTGGTGCGCAGGCCAGCGGCTTCCAGAAAGCGAGCGATCCGGTCTGTGGGTTCTGCGCCCTGATCCAGCCAATGCTGAACGCGCGCCACATCCATCTTGATGCGGTCTTCGCTGTCTTTGGCCAGAAGCGGGTTATAGGTGCCCAGCTTTTCCAGAAAGCGGCCATCGCGCGGCATGCGCGAATCTGCAACCACGATCGAATAATGCGGGCGCTTCTTGGCCCCCCCACGGGCGAGACGGATTTTAACTGCCATGTGATTTCTCCTTTGGATGGCGTTTGCGCGGCTGTCTTGGCCACGCGGATTTCAGCGTTGCAAAATCTCGTGGTGACGGATCACCTCCGAGATGATGAAATTCAGGAATTTCTTGGCAAATTCCGGGTCGAGATCGGCCTCTTTGGCCAACCATTCCAGCCGCTCGATCTGGCGCTCTTCGCGCGCAGGGTCAGAGGGGGGAAGATCATGTTGCGCTTTCAGGCGGCCCACGGCCTGCGTGTGCTTGAACCGCTCGCCCAGCGTATAGACAAGGATCGCGTCCAGTCGGTCGATACTGTCGCGATGGTTGGCCAGAAGTTCGGCTGCGCGTGTGCTGTAATCACTCATAGGGCGGCATCCTTGGTGAAGTGATAGGTCGTGAAATCAGCGCCAAAATGCGCAGGCCAGTCCGGCCGCGCGACGCCACCCAGAGACGCGGCAATCCTGTGCGAAGCGGCATTTCCGTCGTGAATGATCGTGCTGGCCTGCGCCAGCCCCAGCGGGCCAAAGGCCCATGCGGCCATTGCATGCGCCGCTTCTCTGCCCAAACCCTGCCCTTCGACGTCTGCACCCCACAAAGACCACGTGAATTCCGGCATTTCGGCTGGTGCCATCATCAAAGGGCCGACATGACCGATCGCGGCCCCGCCATCACGCCGCGTGATCGTGAACCGACCATAGCCGCGCAGCACCCATTGCCCGATCATGCCCGCAAACTTCTCGACCGCTTGCGCCGCTGTTTTCGGACCACCGACGAAACGTGTGCGCGCACTGGTCGCATAGGCCAGAAAAGCAGGCAGGTCATCTGCCACCGGCGCACGCAAGACCAGTCGCGCGGTTTCCAGAACGGGCGTATGGGCAAGTGCGGGTGTCATTTCTTCTTGAACATTCCTGACAGCCCGCCGGGCAGACCACCGCCGCCGCCCATTCCGGGCATGCCGCCCAGTTGACGCGCGGCCTGTTGCATCAGCTTAGGGTCCATCTGGCCGGGGTCCGGCATGGAATCCGCGCCTTTGCCCTTGCCCATCATGCCTGCCATGGCCTGTTTCAGCATGCCCTTCTTGCCCATGGTTTTCATCATGTCGGCCATCTGGCGGTGTTGCTTCAGAAGTTTGTTCAGATCCGACACTTCAAGCCCCGCGCCTGCGGCAATGCGTTTCTTGCGGCTGGCTTGCAGGATTGCGGGGTTGGCGCGTTCCTTCTTGGTCATGGAATTGACCAGCGCAATCTGGCGTTTCAGCATGGAATCGTCAAAACCTGCCGCTTCCGCGGCTTTGGACATTTTGCCCATGCCGGGCATCATGCCCATCACACCTTGCATACCGCCCATTTTCAGCATCTGTTCCAGCTGCATTTTCAGGTCGTTCATGTTGAACATACCCTTCTGGAAGCGCTTCATCATGCGTTCGGCCTGCTCGACCTCCAGCACTTCCTGCGCTTTTTCCACAAGGGCGACAATATCGCCCATGCCCAGAATGCGGCCCGCCACGCGCTTGGGATCGAACACTTCCAGCGCGTCGGTTTTCTCGCCCAAGCCCACAAAGCGAATGGGCTTGCCCGTGACCGCGCGCATGGACAGGGCCGCACCGCCGCGCCCATCGCCGTCCATGCGTGTCAGGACAACGCCGGTAACCCCCACTTTGCCATCAAATTCCGCCGCCACATTTACTGCGTCCTGGCCTGTCAGGCCATCGACAACAAGCAGTGTCTCGCGCGGGTTGACGGCATCGCGCACCGCCTGCACCTCGTCCATCAGTGCTTCGTCTATGTGCAGACGCCCTGCGGTATCCAGCAGGTAAACATCATAGCCGCCCAACGTGGCCTGTTGCTTGGCGCGTTTGGCAATTTCAACCGCCGACTGGCCCTTGACGATGGGTAGGGTATCCACCCCGATCTGGCCGCCCAGAATGGCAAGCTGTTCCATAGCGGCGGGGCGGTTGGTATCGAGAGAGGCCATCAACACGCGCTTGCCCTCGCGCTCTGTCAGGCGGCGGGCCAGTTTTGCGGTGGTCGTGGTCTTGCCCGACCCTTGCAAACCCACCATCAACACAGGCGCGGGCGGGTTATCAATTTTCAGGCGGCCTGCATCCTCATCGCCCTCCAACATGGCGATCAACTCGTCATGCACGATTTTGACCACTTGCTGGCCGGGTGTGATGGATTTTGTAACCGAGGCGCCAGTGGCCTGTTTCTGCACGCGCTTGACGAAATCGCGCGTTACGTCCAACGAGACATCTGCCTCCAGCAACGCCACACGCACTTCGCGCAGTGCCGCGCGCACATCCTCTTCCGACAGAGCCCCCTGTTTCGTCAGCCGGTCAAAGACCCCGGACAGGCGTTCGGACAGGTTCTCGAACATGCGCGTCTCTCCTTGCCCCAAAGGGCGTGCAAACTACATTTGCACCCATGGGCGCAACGCGCTGATGGGTGGCGATTCCTGCAAGATGCAAGAACCGGAAGGGTAAACTTCCGGATGATTTCCGCTCCGATATGCCGCAAAGCACGCAGAGTCAAGCAATCTTGCACCCTGCACCGCCTGCGTGCTTGCGGTTTCGTGATTTGAATTGGGCCAGCTTGGGGCACAGCTTTAGGGCAGGTATACTCAAAGGGGGAGAGAGATGACCTATCGCACCCAGATTACCGCCGCCTCTGTACTGCTAACGCTTGCGCTGCCTGCGCAAGCCCAAAGCGGCTATCAGGTAGAGACTTTGGCCGAAGGGCTGGACAGGCCGTGGGGTATGGCATTCTTGCCCGACCGCAATGATCTGATCATCACCTTGCGCGGGGGCGAGGTGGTGTTGTGGGATGAGGCGGAAGGGATCACACCCCTGAGCGGCGCGCCTGAAGTTGTCGCATCTGGCCAAGGTGGTTTGCTGGATATCGCCGCCGCGCCCGATTTCGTTGAAAGCGGGCTTGTCTATATGACATGGGCCGGGGCGGCAGAGGGCGGAACAACCCCCATGATTGGCCGCGCGCGGCTGGATCGGGCAGCGGGGGCGCTGGTTGATCTGGACATCCTGCATGTGGTTCAGCCTGCGCTGGAAAGCGGGGCGCATTTCGGTTCGCGCATCGTGTTTCAGGATGGCCATCTTTTCGCAGGCTTCGGGGATCGCGGCAGCAAGGATTTCTCGCCATCCCATATCAGTCAGGATTTGCGCAGCGAAAATGGCTCTGTCATCCGCCTGACACTGGAGGGCGATATCCCGCCCGACAATCCCTTTGTGGAACAGCCCGATGCGGCAGGGGCGATCTGGTCTTATGGGCATCGCAATATTCAGGCCATGACCGTGCATCCCGAAACTGGGGATATCTGGCTGGCCGAACATGGCGAGGCCGGGGGCGATGAGGTAAATATCGTCGAGCGCGGCGGCAATTTCGGCTGGCCGCTGGCCTCTTTCGGGATCACCTATCGCGGCGGGGAAGAATTCGCGCCCCCGCATCAGCCCGGTGATGGCTTTGTCGCACCTGTCTATCACTGGCCCGCCGGGCGCGAAGCGCATAATCCACCCTCTGGCATGGTATTCTATACGGGAGATGCCTTTCCAGACTGGCAGGGCCATTTGCTTCTGGGCAATCTGTTCCACCGCTATCTTGGGCTTTATGCTGAAACGGAAGGCACATTGACACCCCGCCAGCGCTTGCTGGAAGATGCAGGCTGGCGCATTCGGGATGTGGCCGTGGGGCCTGAGGATGGCTTTCTCTATGTGCTGGCCGATGGCGAGGATGTGCCCCTCTTGCGCCTGCGCCCGCAGTAAATCGGACTCTCTGCGTAATCCGAAAGCTGTGTCCTGAAAATCCGCCTAGTCGGCGCTTGCGTGCCCGTGTTACCCCTTGGCCAAGCACCTATGACGGAGGCAAAGATGACCCAGGGCACAGCACCCCAGCAGAACAGAAGCTATTATGTGCCAAAGGGTGGGCTGGCCCCGCAATCCCAGTTGGTGAATGATCGCGCAGTCTTTACAACAGCCTATGCGATCCTGCCCAAAGGGGTTTTGTCCGATATCGTAACCAGTGCCCTGCCCTTCTGGGATAATGCACGTTTTTGGGTATTGGCGCGCCCACTCAGCGGATTTGCCGAAACCTTTTCGCAATACATTGTCGAACTTGGCCCGATGGGCGGCAGCACCCGCCCGGAAACAGACCCCGGCGCAGAAGGCGCGCTCTTTGTGGTGGAAGGCGAAATCCAGATCACGCTGGAAGGTGCACTCCATACTCTCACCAAGGGGGGCTTTGCCTTTCTGCCTGCGGGCAGCACCTGGGCTGTAGCGGCAGGGGCGCAAGGCTGCGTCTTTCACTGGTTCCGCAAGCGCTATCAAAGCCTGCCCGGACTGGATGCGCCAGAAGCGTTTTTCACCAATGAAAACGATATTGCCCCCAGCCCCATGCCCGACACAAACGGTGCCTGGGCAACCACCCGCTTCATGAACCCCGCCGATCTGCGCCATGACATGCATATAACAATCGTCACCTTGCAACCCGGCGCGTCCATCCCCTTTGCAGAAACCCATGTGATGGAGCACGGGCTATATGTGCTGCAAGGCAAGGGCGTCTATCACCTGAACCAAACATGGGTTGAGGTGGAAGCGGGCGATTTCATGTGGCTGCGCGCCTTTTGCCCGCAAGCCTGCTATGCAGGCGGGCCAGAGCCATTTCGGTATCTGCTGTACAAAGATGTCAATCGCCACGCGCCACTCCCCTGAAAAACCTTGCAACTCGCCCCTTGCAAGCAGGGGCAACTCCGCGCTAAGAGGCGGATCATGGACAGTTGGCCGAGTGGTCGAAGGCGCACGCCTGGAAAGTGTGTAGGCGGGGAACCGTCTCGAGGGTTCGAATCCCTCACTGTCCGCCATTTTTCTTTGATTTTATTGGGTTATTTATTTTCCAGAAAGACCCCCACACAAATCCACGCATTGCGACAATGCGTAGAGACCGGCATCGATGGCAAAGCCAGATGACATGGGACACGATCAGCGCGCCCCTGAAAGCTGACATTCGCGCAATGCCCAGTTGTCGCGGGATTGCTCAGGGTGGTTGATAGAAACAGGGGTATGATTGCGCTATGGGTTTTGGGCGCGTATCCCGCCATGCTTGCCCTCGACTGGTTCTTCGCGCGGCTAATGTTTTCGGCATCTGATTTCATGCCCCATGTCGATATTCCAGAACTGACGACAAAGCGTATTCTGCGTGAGGTGCGCGTGGCTGTGAACCCGTTGCTTGCTGTTGCCCTGCCCCTGCGGGCGGCGTTCTGCGGCAATGGCCATTTCTCAAACCTTTAACCATCTGCGGCTATCTGCGCCGCCTTGCGGCGCCAATCACTGATCTGCGCACAGAGTCA
>JAIUNA010000164.1 GCA_022565265.1 Roseinatronobacter sp.
CAGATTGCCCGGCCAGCTCCGCGCCTTGAGTTGCGCGCGCGCGGCAGGCGAAAGCTTGGGCGAGCCGGGCCGCCCATGCCCAACCCGGCGCAAGATGCGATCTATCAACCAGTCGATATCCTGCCGGTAGCGCAAGGCAGGCAGGCACAGCCGAATTGCGGCCAGACGGAAATACAGATCCTTGCGCAACCGACCCTGCGCAACCGCCGCCGCCAGATCTGCGCAACTTGCCGAAATCAGCCTTGGCCGGTTTTTCAGGGGCAACCCTTCAACACGCGAAATCCAGTCCAGAAGCGCGCCCTGCCCGGCCATATCCAGACTATCCAGATTATCGACAAACAGCGTGCCACCATTGGGCCATGTCTCGAACGGTGGCAAGGCCAGCGGCTGCGCGGTGCAATTGAGGATGTGAAAGGCCATCGCGCCCCCGGCTGTGACATGGATCGCGCGGGCCAGCGTTTCTTTGCCCGTGCCTGTTTCGCCATAGATCAGCAGCGGCACACCAGAGGGTGCAAGCCTTGCGGCATCGGTGATCAATGCCATCATTGCAGGATCATCACCGCTGAGATTGCGAAAGGCTGCCGGGCGTTTGTCGGCTTCGCGTGGCAACAAGGCCCGTGCCTTCTGGGGGGCTATGGCATGGCCAAACAGGGCCTGCCCGTCATGCAGGCTTATCAGGCGATCCTGTGTCGGACGGTCGCGCATCAGATCAGGAAGGGTATCGACCGAGATATTCAGGAATTGATCGATTCTTTGGCCCAGAAGCGGCTTGCCCATCTGGCCAAACAGCATTTTTGCCCCATGCGTCATGCCGATAATGCGGCCCGACCCATCCAGCGCCACTGCGGCTTCGGGATCGACATCCAGAAATTCCGGGCTGGTGGAAAAGCGCAAAACCCATTCATCGCGGGTCTCGGCCATCAGATTTGCCATTTCCACCCGCCGCACACTGGCCTTGACCATGCTCAGCGCCAGACTTTGGCTGATCTTGGGCTGGGGCGAGCGCAAAAGCGATATATCCAGAACTGCCGTCAGCTTGCCCGCTGTATCAAAGATCGGGGCCGCAGTGCAGGACAGTGGCGTATGCGTCAGATCGAAATGGTCACTCTGGTGCACTGTGATCGCCTGTTCCGTCACGATGCAAGAGCCGACACCACATGTCCCGGCCACATTCTCTGACCAGTCAGACCCAAGATACAGGCCCGCGCGGCGCAACTCGTCCTCAAATTGCGGATCACCAAAGTAATCCACCGTTACACCTTTGGCATCGGCCAGAAGCAAAACATAATTGCGCCCGGCAATCTGGCGAAACAAGGCATCCAGCCCGCTGCGGGCAATTGTGATCAAGCGCTCCGATTGCTCGACATGCTCGCGCAGGCGGGTTTCCGTCACGATATGAGCGGGGCTGGGTTTGGCAGGGTCCATCCCGTATTGTTCGACGCAGCGCCGCCAGGATTGCGTCACAAATCCATCGCGCCCGATCCTGCCACCGGACAGCACGCGATCAATCTCGCGCAGATGTTCCAGATCCGACATGGCGTCCCCCTCTTCGCCTGTCTGTAAGACAGAGTGATCCGGGCGCGCGCATATTGCAACTGCTCTATGGTCTTACATCACCTGTTCGCCAAAAGGTGCCGGGGCCATCATTCGCGGATCGCGGCGGCAAGTGTGGTTATGCGCCCCGGATCAACACTGCCAATGATAGAGTAATCCAGCCCCCTATCTGTCCAATAGGCCATGCTGTCGCTGTTCTGGCGCACCACACGCAGCGTGTAATCCGGCTGGCCGGGCGCATGCGCGGCAATCGAAACGGTCACGCGCTCGCCCTGCCCATCGCGGTAATGAAAAATGGCCAGAGGCCCGCTTTCTGTGGCCAGCAGCCGCGCGCTTTCCACCTCATAGCCCAGACGCTCCAGTTTGGGGCTGTCAATCTTGTGCTGCATCTGCGCCGAAATCCAATCCAGCGCCGTGTCCATCTCGTCGGGCAGAAATTCCGCCTGCTGCAACGCTGCCTGCCGGATTGCCTGATGCCCGGCCAGAGTGGCAGAGACAAATTGCGGATAGGCCCCGCCCACCATCTGTATGGCGCTGCCATAAAGCGAATGCGCCCCCCAGCCCGCGGCAAAAATCAGTACACTGGCCGCAATCCGGCCCAGTGCTGGCCCCATCATGAATGCGCGCCGCTTGCGGGCCTGCAATTTGGCGGCCAGTTCCCGTTCCAGCGCGGCAATGCGCATATTCACGGGCAGATCATCTGCGGCCTGTGCCATCTGGCGGATCAGATTGTCATGGTGGCGCCAGCTTGCCGTGGCTGCGCGGGCCTCTGGATCGCGGGCAAGGCGGGCCTCTACCTCTGCCATTCTTTCTGGCGCAAGCGTGCCGTCCACATAGGCCAGCAGATCACCATCAAGCCCAAGGTCTTGGTCGGATGTGGGGTCTTGGGTCATTACAGGCTTCCTTTGCGTTTCAGGACAGACAGCTTTCCCTTGCCAATGCCGGATACGATCTGGCGCAGGGCCTCGCGCCCACGGCCCAGCCGTGACATGAATGTGCCCAAGGGCACATCCAGCGCACGCGCGGCCTCGGCATAAGACATTTCGCGCAGGGCAACAAGGATAATGGGTTTGCGCTGCGCCTCTGGCAATTGGTCAAGCGCCTGCAAGACTTGCGTGAGTTCCAGTTGCGTATGCTGGTGATCGCCCACCACGGGTTCGGGCAAATCCGGTGCGGCATCGCTGCGTGTTTTCGCGCGGCGCAGATCGCTGATATGGGTGTTGTGCATGATCCGAAACAGCCACGGGCGCAGGTTTGTGCCCGGTTGCCATGTATCGGCCTTGTCAATCGCCTTCAGCAGCGTTTCCTGCACCAGATCATCTGCCGCAGTGGCATCGCGTGTTAGTACCAGCGCATAGCGGCGCAAGCTGGCCGTGTGCAACGTGACGTCTGTTTTCAGGCTCACACCCGGCCCTCCGACTACCTGTTTTCTGACATACGCATGGCGCGCCGAATTCATCCCAAAAAAATTCAACCCCTTTGAAAATCTGGTGCGCGGGTGCGGATTAAACCCCTCGCGCGCGCGTTATTGGGGGTGAAGTGCAAGCGGGCGGGCAGATGCAGACCACCGCGACAGAGGAGAGGTGCCATGGGCAATGATCTGATCATCCGGCCACAAGTTCCGGCCAAAAGGCCGGAAATCTCGCTTCCGGGGCTGGTTTTCGGAACCAGACCGCGCGTTATTCTCAAGCGCGGGTTCTGGATGCTGGTTGCGGTGTTTGTGTTGTATTTCGGGGTGCTTGGCAACCTGATGCACCGGATAGACGCCAATCTGGATTTCACACCCCCCACCCCTGTAGAGGGGGGAAGCCATGCCGTGAACATGGCCGAAGCCCTGATTGCGCGCGAAGTGATCACCCATCGCTGGACAGCGAATGACCCGATTTTCTTTCCCACTGCATTTCATGACAATATGCCCAATTATCAGCGCGGCATGATGCGCGCGATCAGCCGTTTCACGCTGGAGCTGGAAAACCAGATTGGGCGGTTGCGCGGCTCTTCCGCGATTGACAGCGATCTGGAGCGCGCCAGCGGCCTGTTGCAATTTCCCACCGATGTCTGGATTTTCGATCTGGATCAATCTTTCCTGCCTGTCCAGCCCGCCGAAACCCAATACGAGGCCGCCGCCCGCGCCTTGCGCGCGTATAATACCCGCGGGGCGCGGGGATTGGCGATCTTTGAAACCCGCGCCGATGCTCTGGCGATGACGGTTGACAGAATGGCCAGCGAATTGGGGTCGCGCGCGGCGATCGTGGATGAACATGTCAGCGCGGATGGGTTCATTCTGGACATGGTTGCAGATGATATCTTTTATCTCAACAAGGGCATGGCTTATGCTTCTTACTTGCTGCTGCGTGAATTGGGGCGCGATTTTGAAAGCGTCATCGCA
This sequence comes from Roseinatronobacter sp., assembly GCA_022565265.1. Taxonomy (GTDB): domain Bacteria; phylum Pseudomonadota; class Alphaproteobacteria; order Rhodobacterales; family Rhodobacteraceae; genus Roseinatronobacter. Next base: position 3,944 of record JAIUNA010000164.1, read on the forward strand.
CAACAAGGGTTGACGCGCATCTGGCTACAGGCGCTTGAAAGCCTGCGCGAAGCCTCGCAGCAAAGGCCGCTTGTGGTGCTTAACAGTTCGGGCGCGAACAGTTTTCTGGCCAATCACCTGCATTTGCAAGGGTTCTATCTGAAGCGGGCCATCCTGCAACTGGATGAGGTATCGCGCGTTATCCGGGCTACGCGGTAAGTGTGATTTCCCCAAATGGGGCGCAGGAAAAAGCCGGGCAATCAAGCCCGGCTTTTTCCCCTGTGGCGAAAGCTGGTGTCATTCTGCGGCAATCGGGCGGTGTTCGGTTTGCGCATCATGCATCAGTTCCAACACCTCGTGAACAATCTCGGCCTCGCGCGTGGCGCGCTGGGCCAGATCTTCCACATCCAGCGCCAGTGTGGCGCGCGACAGGCCAAGGCGGTTTAGCTGCCGCTCTGACAGGCGCATCAGGGTGGCGGTGATGATGGTCATATCCCGCTCTTGCAGCCAAGCGGCATAGGCATCGGGCTGGCGGTAGCGCAGCCGCCCCCAGAGGCTGGCCAGCCCATCCTTGCGCAAGCTGGGGCGGGCAGGTTGAGGGGGGGTGGTCTCGGTCAGGGTCATGGCGTCCTCCTGTTGTTGACATGGGACTAACGCCTGCGCGCGCGGTTTCATCCTTGGTGCGCCTGGAGCGCGGTGGTTTTCTTGCGCATAGGGGGCGGATAAGCGCAAAAACTATGATCCTGCACCGATTTTTGCCTGCACCGGGGATGAAAGCGCGATCTGGGGCGTTCTTTGACCAACAGCGCAGACAGAGCCTGCGCAGACCTGACATGTTTGGCCGCAGGGATCGGACAGGCAGCCCCATCTGCGCCCATGTCGGGGGATGAAACGCAACACAGGCTGCCGGGAAAACCCCATGCGCGCCACCACTCCCCTGCGCGAAAGCGCCCCTGCGCGCGGGCATCTGCCCCCGCGCCCCGATATCCTTGCACCGCACATCTGTGCAGATGGGCCAGAGCCGACCGATACAAACGCGGTTCCTGCCCTGCGCCCCGGCCCAAGGCGCGGGCGCTGGCACAGGTTGCGGCGCTGGCTGGGGGCGGTGCTGGTGCTGGCAGTGCTGTTGGGCATGCTGACAGGCTGGCGGGCAGAGTCGCTTGTCTTTGGCCTGCCTGCGGTTGTGCTGGGGGCCATGCTGCCTTTGCTTTTGCCGCGCGTGCCGGGCTGGCGGCTGTCGTTGCGCGGTGCGCTGGCTTTCGCGCTGTGGTTTGCGGTGCAATCCGTGCGCGGCGCTGTCGATGTTGCGCGCCGCGCCTTCGCGCCGGATATGGGGTTGCGCCCCGGTTTCCGCCCCTATCCGCTGACACTGCCACAGGGCGCGCCACGGGTGATGTTTGCAAATACGATCACGCTTTTGCCCGGCACGCTATGTGCCGAAATCGAGGGAGATATGCTGATCGTACATATGCTGGATACCCGCATGGCGCTGGAGCCGGAACTGGCCGCGCTGGAGGGCCGTATCCGGGCGCTCTTTGCCTTGCCCCCAAACCCGGAGCTTTGCCAATGATACATTTTCTGTCCGTGATCCTGATTGCGCTGCTTTTGTCCATTCTTGCAGGGCTGATCCGCGTCTTTCGCGGCCCGGCCCCGGCTGAACGCATGCTGGCCGCGCAGCTATTCGGCACGGCCTCTGTTGCCATGCTGCTGGTGCTCTCGCAGGTGATGCAGATGCCTGCCCTGTTGGATGTGGCGCTGGTTTTTGCGGTGCTGGCGGCGGTTACGCTGGTGGCCTTTGTGGTTCTGGCCGAACGGGGGGAGCGCTGATGCTGGAAGGTTTTGGCGCTATCCTGATCGCGATGGGGGCTGTGTTCTTTGTTGCGGGCACGGTCGGGCTGCTGCGCTTTCCCGATATCTTTTGCCGCCTGCATGCGCTGACAAAGGCCGATGGGCTGGGGCTGGCGCTGATTGCGCTGGGTGTGGCGCTGCTGGCGGGCACAGCCGGCGCGGCGTTTCGCGTGGCGCTGGTGTGGTTCTTTGTGGCCATCGCAAGTGCGACATGCAGCCATCTGATTGCCCGTTATGCACGCCATGGCGCAGGGGGTGTGCCATGATCGCGCCCTTGGTGATCTTTGATCTGCTGCTGGCGCTTACAATCGTGGCGCTGGCCGTGGCCGTGCTATGCCTGCGCGATCTTTTTGCCATGATTGTGGTGTTCATCATCTTTGGCCTTGTCTCGGCATTGGCATGGGTGCGGCTGTCTGCGCCTGATGTGGCGCTGGCAGAGGCTGCGATTGGCACAGGGGTTACAGGCGCGCTGCTGCTGAAAACGCTGCATCATTTGCGCTATGTCACAGGCAGGCTGGGCCAGAATGCGGCGCGCGGGCTGACAGCTATGGCCCCTGTGCCGGTGGCGGTGTTGCTGGCCAACGCGGCCTTTTGCGGGCTGATCACGCTGGGGCTGGCTGTGGCCTTTCTGGGTGCCCCTGCGGCTGGGCCGGGCTTTGAGGGGCTGGTGGCGCAGGCCATGCCCCAAAGCGGCGTGGAACATTCGGTCACTGCTGTTTTGCTGAATTTCCGCGCCTATGACACGCTGATGGAGGTGGTTGTCCTGCTGGCCGCAGTGATTGCCGTCTGGCAGATAGAGCGCGGGCTGTCCGAGGCGCCCGCCCCGGTGATGGGTGTGGTCTGGCAGGGTTTCGCGCGGCTGGCGCTGCCTGTGATTGTGGTTGTGGGCACGTACCTTTTATGGGTGGGGGCCGAAGCACCGGGCGGGGCGTTTCAGGGCGGGGCCATGCTGGCGGCGGTTGGGCTTTTGCTGCTGCTGACGCGCGCCTATGTGCCGCAACCCGGCCATCGCGGGCTTGCGCGCGGGGCTTTTGTGCTGGGCACGGCGGCTTTTTGCGCTGGTGGCCCTTCTGGTGGCCAGCGGGGGCCGCGTGGCCTTTGAATACCCGCTACAACACGCCAAAACCCTGATCCTGCTGATCGAGGGGCTGGTGACACTCTCCATCGCTGTAACGCTTGCGGCCCTCTTTCATGGGCGCGAGCCGGTGGCATTAAAGCAGAGGGAACGCAACAATGACACCTGATCTGATCTATGGCGCAACCGGCATTGCCGTGTTCGGCATTGGCCTTGTGGGGGCGCTATGTGCGCAAGACAGGCTGCGCCGGGTATTGGCGCTGAAGCTGTGTTCGGTGGGGGCAGGGTTTTTGCTGCTGGTGGGCGCATGGCGCGAACCGCCCAGCACGCCCGACCCCGTGCCCCATGCGCTGGTGATTACCGGGATTGTCGTGATGGTCAGTGCCACGGCGGTGGCCCTTGCCCTGATCCGCCGCCTGCAAACGCTGGAGGCCGAGGATGAGCATTGACCTCTCGCCCATGATGCTGGCGGTTTTTCTGCCCCTGTTTGGCGCGATTGCCGCCTTTATCGTGCCGCGCGGCGCAGGCGCAATCGGGCTG
>JAIUNA010000165.1 GCA_022565265.1 Roseinatronobacter sp.
CTCCTGTTTGACGGTGGGAAAGACCACAATCGTCAGCCCAGAAGGGCCTGCCACAAAGAAAAACCATGAAACATGTTCCAACGTCGCGGTCAGGCGCCAATGCCGCGAAGCGGCTTAGTCCCTCCGCGCCCAGCCGTCATAGGCTATCTTGTGTCAGGCGGCGAAAACTGGAGTTTGCCGCCTGCGCAAAGCTCACGCCATGAGAGGCAGCGCTGCGGGGGGTGCAGACAGTCGGGAAAGCCGCGCAGCTTTGCGCAAAAGCATCATGCACACCACAGGGCGGCGCCCGACCGCGGGGGGGCGCTCTGACAGCGGTGGTCTGCACTTTATGGTGCAATCCCCTGTGACCTCGATCCCTGCGCTTGTGGCAGCAAAGCGCCCGCCCAGGGGGCGGTCGGGCGCTGCCCGGCGGGCCTGCGGCCCGTGTTAACCGGGCTTGGTGCGGGGATTGGCCGGGGAGAGAGTGACTGTCGCTTAAATGCTCCCAGCCGTCATAGGCTATCTTGTGTCAGGCAGCGAACACTGGAGGTTGCCGCCTGCGCAAAGCTCCCGCCATGAGGGGCAGCGCTGCGGGGGGTGCAGACAGTCGGGAAAGCCGCGCAGCTTTGAAAGGCATCATGCACACCACAGGGCAGCGCCTGACCGCGGGTGGGCGCTCTGACACTGATGGTCTGCACTTTATGGCGAAATCCCCTGTGACCTCGATCCCTGCGCTTGTGTCAGCAAAGCGCCCGCCCAAGGGGCGGTCGGGCGCTGCCCGGCGGGCCTGCGGCCCGTGTTAACCGGGCTTTGGTGCGGGGATTGGCCGGGGAGAGAGTGACTGTCCCCACCCAACTCAAATCAGCCATCAGACAACCCGCGCCAACTTTCCCGCCTTCACCCCCTCGCCAAAGGATGATGCGCCAGTACCAAGGCGCGCAGCCGCTCTTGCAACACATGGGTATAAATTTCAGTGGTGGAAATATCGGCATGGCCCAAAAGCGTCTGGATTGCGCGCAGATCGGCCCCGCCTGCCAGCAGATGCGTGGCAAAGGCATGGCGCAGCACATGCGGGCTTATGCGCGCCGGATCAAGCCCGGCCTTCAGCGCAATCTCTTTCAAGATCAGATAAAACCCCACCCGGCTCAGATGGCCCTCGCGCCCTGATGAGGGGAACAGAAAGCGCGGCTCAAGCTTGCGTGCGGCGCGCAACTGGGCGGCTTGGCTGTCCCACTGCACCAACCAGCGCTCCAGCGCCGCGCTTGCGGGCGCAGAAAGCGGCACCATCCGCTCCTTATTGCCCTTGCCGCGCACCAAAATCATCTCTGGTTTTCCCCGCACAGCCGCCACAGGCAGGCTGACCAACTCACTCACCCGCAGGCCCGTGGCATAAAGCAGTTCCAAAAGGCAGGCATTGCGCAGCCTGTCACCCGCGCTGCGGCCAGTTTCCGGGGCGGCGCGCAACAGCGCGTCCACATCCTCATGGCTTAGCGTGACAGGCAGTTTGCGCGTACGGCCGGGGCCGGAAATGCGGCTGGCAGGATCATCACTGCGCCAGCCCTCGGCATAGGCGAAGCGAAACAACTGCCGCACCGAGGCCAGCCTGCGCGCGCGGGTTGCAGGGGCCAGCCCCTCGGCAGCGCAGGCAATGAGATAGGCTTCCACATGGCCCCGCTCCAGCGTGGCGAAATCAAGGCCCTGCGCGGCGCACCATTCGGCGAAATCGCGCAAATCGCGGCCATAGGCCAGTTGGGTATTGCGCGCAGCCCCCTGCTCTGCCGCCTGCGCCTCCAGAAAGGCGGAAACCCAATGCAGGCTGGCAACAGGAGCACGCGCAGTCATCCCCGCCGCTCCACCAGCAACAACTCGATCGCCACCTGCCGCGCCAGCGCCTCCAACCCCAGCGCGCGCAACCGGTACATCGCCTCGCTTGCGGCCTGCACATCGCCCGCCGCCGCCTGTGACAACAACCCCAGCGCATCCAATAGCACAAGCCCGCGCGCACCTTGCGCAATCTGGTCTTGCACAGCCGCTGGCACAGCCACAGCGCCAAACCCCACCACAATCGCAGCCGCCATGGGCGGTGCCGAAACCTGCGGCAGCGCCTCGCCTGCGGCCAGCGCCATGACCAGCCGCGCAAGCACAGTATCCGGGGCCAGATCTGCCGCACGGCCAGACTGTTCCTGCGCAAGGATCAGCACTTTCCACAACACGTCACGCGCCTGCCCTGTCACAGGCATATCCACCATCACAGGCGCAAGGATTTCAGCCAAGGCCACTTCCAGATCAACCTCTGCAAAAATCGGCCAGGCCTGCACCAGCGCCGCACCCGTGGCCGCGCTATCGCCACTGGCCAGCGCACGCTCCAGCGCCTGCATCGCGCGCACCCGCTCCCACAACCCGCCAGAGGCCGCAGCGCGGCGCTCTGTGTAAAGCCCATAAAGACGGTTGGGCTGCAACACCCCGGCCCGCGTCAGCCGCTCGGCAGCATCAAGCTGCGCGCGCCAGCCCGATGTGCCGCGCAAATCGGCATGGGCATAGGCAATCGGCAGGCCCGCCGTTGTGACAGGATCCCCCAGCGCCTCCATGATCCGCCAGCCAAGCGGCGTAATCTCCTGAGGCGGGGGCGGGGGCAAATCGCTTTCCTCTTCTTCCAGAAAACGCAGCAATATCCCCGCCTCGGCCATGCTGAGCAATCCAAGACCCCGCGCCACCTGCAACCCCGCATAGGCGGCCTGCCACTCACCATTGCGGGCCATGCAGAAAATCTGGGCCGCATGCCCATAACTGGCCGCGATCTGGCCCCGCATCTGGGTACAGGCGCGATCTTCCTCACCCAACAGCAACGCAATCTCGAAAGCGCGCGCATTCACCCCCGCGCTTGCTTCGGCAACCCCCTCGATCAACTGCCCCGCCTGTTCCAGCGCGCCCAGCGCAACCAGCTTGTCCAGACGCGCCAGCAACAGCGCATCGCGGCTTTGTGGCATGTCATCGCGCGGGGGCAAGAATTCGGCCAGAAGCACACGCAGGCCAAGGCGCATCGCACTTGGCAACCCATCCTGAGGCATGGCCGAAAGCGCGGCAATCACCTCGGATCGGGGGCTATTGCCCCAAAGATCACGCGGCAGACCAACGCGCTCGGCCCGAAAAAGGCCCACAGCCTCCAGCCCCAGCCCCTCCAACGGGGCGCTGAGAATGCTTTCAAAATGCGTTTGTGGCACAACCACCCCGTTCCCGTCGGGCAAGAACACACCCTCTGGCACAGAAGATTGCGGCAAGGGTGCCTCCAGCGCCTGCTGAAGCCAGTCAATCGCACTCAGCGGTGCCCCCTCATCCCCCTGCCCCAGCACAGTCGCGGGCAGGCCCGAAAGCGCAAGCGCCAGACAGGCCCCCAGCCCGAAGGGGCGCAAGAAACCCTGCCGCGCTCTCAATTCACCTCCAGCACCACAGGGGTTTCCACCGGGCTGCGCTGCGCTGTCAGATCCCCGATATAGGCATAGGCCACCACCGCAATCGCAGCCAAAAGCAGCAAAACAAGAACAAGTCGAAAAATATAACGCATGACGGCCTGCCTTTCTGAACCCTGACCCCTCTTTGTGCCAAATCAGCTTTGGGGGTTTTCCGTTCGACAATGCCGCATTATCACGACAATAGACAGACAGGCCACGAAAACTTGATGACTCAGCCGGGACAGGAGCGCGCGCAGAGATGAAATTGCTCAAGACAGTCGTTCTTGTGGGCATGATGGGCGCGGGCAAAACGGCCGTGGGCAAGGAACTCGCGCGCATGCTCTCTGCGCCTTTCCTTGATTCGGATGAAGAGATCGTGGCCGCCGCCGCGATGAGCATTGCCGAAATCTTTGCCCGCGATGGCGAAGCCTTCTTCCGTGCCCGCGAGGCCGAAGTTATCGGGCGGCTCTTGCGCGGCAAACCTGCTGTGCTGTCAGTGGGCGGGGGGGCCTATCTGAATGCCGAAACCCGCGCAGCCATATCGGATCTGGGCTGCGCAGTCTGGCTGAAGGCGGATCTTGATCTGCTCTGGTCGCGCGTGCGCCACAAAACCACCCGGCCCTTGCTGCAAACCGAAAACCCGCGCGCAACTCTGGCCGAATTGCTGGCACGGCGCGCCCCGGATTATGCCAAGGCCGATCTTGTGGTCGAGGCGCGGCCCTCCTATGCCATCACCGATATGGCCGCAGCCGTGCTCACGGCACTCGCGGCAAGACCCGACATTGTGCAAGGAACCAGCAAAGAATGACACAGATTGACCGCGTGCATGTGGCGCTTGGTGCGCGTTCCTATGATGTTGTGATCGGGCAAGGGCTGTTGGCACAGGCTGGCGCGCTGATCGCGCCACTGCTGGCCCGCCCGCGCGTGGCGGTGCTCAGTGAAAGCCGCGTGGCGGCCCTGCATCTGGCGGCGCTGGAAACAGGGCTGGGCGCGGCAGGTATTGCCACCAGCGCCCATGCGCTTGCCCCCGGCGAGGGCACAAAGGGCTGGGAGGGGCTGCGCGAAGCCGTGGAATGGCTGCTGGATGCCCGCGTAGAGCGGCGCGATATGGTGCTGGCCCTGGGCGGCGGCGTGATTGGCGATCTGGGCGGGTTTGCGGCCTCGGTGCTGCGCCGGGGTGTGCGCTTTGTGCAAGTGCCAAGCACGCTTCTGGCGCAGGTGGACAGCTCTGTCGGCGGCAAAACCGGGATCAATACCCGCCATGGCAAAAATCTGGTGGGCGCGTTTCATCAACCCAGCCTTGTGCTGGCCGATATAGATTTGCTCGACAGACTGCCCCCGCGCGATTTTCTGGCAGGCTATGGCGAGGTGGTGAAATACGGGCTGCTGGGCGATGCCGCGTTTTTTCAGTGGCTGGAGGTGAACGGCCCCGCAATGGCACGCGGCGCAAAGGAGTTGCGCCACTATGCCGTGCGCCGCTCGGTCGAGATGAAAGCCGGCATCGTGGCGCGCGATGAAACCGAGCAAGGCGAGCGCGCGCTTCTCAATCTGGGCCATACCTTCTGCCACGCGCTGGAAGCGGCCACGGGCTATGGCGACAGGCTTTTGCATGGCGAAGGGGTGGCGATTGGCTGCGCGCTGGCCTTTGAACTGTCGGCCCGCATGGGGCTTTGCGCACAGGAAACCCCCAGCCGGGTGCGCGCGCATCTGCGCGCCATGGGCATGGCCCCCGATCTGGCCGATATCGCAGGTGATCTGCCCAGCGCCGAGGCGCTGGTGGGGCTTATGGCGCAAGATAAAAAAGTGCAGGACGGGCGCTTGCGCTTCATCCTTGCGCGCGACATTGGCGCGGCTTTTGTCTGTGATGATGTGCCGGGGGATTTGCTTTTGGCACTTCTGGCCGAGAAACTGGCGCAAAGGCCCTGAGGCTGCGCCCTGTGGCAGAGGGGGCTAGGGGGCCTGTGCGGCCCCCTCTTGGCGCTGAAGCGCCAATTCACCCCCGCAGGATATTTGGGCCAAGATGAAAGCCGAAGTGGGGAGTTGAGCACCTCGCGCAAAAGCGGGAATCGGATTTTTTACAAAAAGACAATCAAAAACTATAGGTTAGCGCGGGTCGCGCAACTGCGAAAGATGAGCGGCAGGCCAACGCGCCCGTCCGTCAAGACCGCAAATGGATACCGAAAACAGCTTGATCAAGACGGATACTCTAGGGCAGCAGCTTGCCCGGATTCAGAATGCCCGCAGGATCAAGCGCGGCTTTGAGCGCGCCCATCACCTCCCAGGCCGCGCCATGTTCGGCCTGCATGTATTTGCGCTTGCCCAGCCCGAGCCCATGCTCGCCGCTGACAGTGCCGCCAAGGCGCAAAGCGCGCGCCGCCATGCGCGCGGCCAACGCGTGGGCCGTGGCGATCTGGGCAGGGCTGTCTTTGTCGGGCAATAACAGCGCATGGAAATTGCCATCCCCCACATGGCCCAGAATAGGGCCGGGAATGCCAGAGGCCGCAATATCGGCGGCGGTTTCTTCCACAGCCTCTGCAAGGCGCGAGATGGGCACACAGATATCGGTGGTCAGGGGCGCGGCATGTGGCACCAGCGCACGCGCGGCGTAATAGCCATTATGGCGCAGCTTCCACAGCTTTGCGCGCGCCTCAGGCGTTTCGGCCCAGTGGAACGCGCCGCCCCCGCACTCTGCCACGATCTCGCCAAAGCGCTGCGCCTGTTCGCGCACGCCCGCAGCGCTGCCATGAAATTCGACCATCAGATGCGGGCATGGGGCCATATCCAGCCCCGCATGGGCGTTGAAGGCGCGCACGGTCGCGCCATCCACAAATTCAATGCGCGCCATGGGGATACCGCTTTGGATCGTCGTGATCACAGCCTCGACCGCCGCGCGCATATCGTCAAAGGCGCATATGGCGGCTGTCACGGCTTCGGGCTGGCCATGCAGGCGCAAGGTGAGTTCCGTGATCAGCCCCAATGTGCCCTCGGAGCCAACAAAAAGCGCCGTCAGATCATAGCCGGTCGAGGATTTGGGAGCATTCGTGCCGGTGCGGATGATGCGCCCATCGGCCAAGACCACTTCCAGCGCCAGCACATTGGCGCGCATCGTGCCATAGCGCACCGCCGTTGTGCCAGAAGCGCGCGTGGCCGCCATCCCGCCCAGCGAGGCATCGGCGCCAGGATCGACCGGAAAGAACAGGCCCGTGGCGCGCAATTCCGCGTTCAGCGCCATGCGGGTGACACCGGGCTGGACACGGGCCAGCATATCTTCGGGCGCAACATGCAGCACCCGGTTCATGCGCGCGAAATCCACGCATAGCCCGCCCTTGGGCGCCAGCGCATGCCCTTCCAGCGATGTGCCTGTCCCCCAGCCAATGACAGCAATGCCCTGCGCCGCGCACATGCGCAGGATGTCAGACACTTCTGCCGTGGTTTCGGGATAGGCCACGGCATCGGGCGGCATGGGCGGAAAATGCGCCTCGGATTGCCCATGGAGCGCAAGATCAGATGGCCCTGTGGACAGGCGCGCGCCCAAAAGCGCGCGCAGGGGCGCAAAATCCATGGCCTCAGACGCGCTCGACAGTCACCTTGCCTGCATCAAAGGCAAGATAATCCTTCAGCGCCTCCGCCTCCGGGCTGGGGTCTGTCAGGGCAAAGCCCGCATTCAGGATCATCCCTTCAGGGCTGGACACATGAAAATGCATCCCCCGGCCCCTGTCATCGCAGATCAGCGCGCGATCGGAGGGATCAAGCACCGCACTGGCAATATCTTCGCGCGGGAAATAGATGACAAAGGGGTAATCGCGCTGCAACAGCTCCAGCGCGCGGGTACTCTCCCCGATGACGGCGCCATTGGCACGGACAACCCATTTCCCGGCGGCGGGATATATTCTGATGGCGCTCATTGGGAAATTATCCTCGCTTTTTTGTGATCGACCCA
>JAIUNA010000166.1 GCA_022565265.1 Roseinatronobacter sp.
AAGCCTGCGACAGAGCGGCCCCCATGCTGGTCGCGCAAGCGCCCCAAGCCTTTGGCGTCCATATCCAGCGCCTCGTCCCATGTGGCCTCGCGGAACACATCCTGCCACTTGCCGGGATCGACATTCAGCCCCTTTGGCGCGCCTTCGCGCCGGATCAGCGGCACGCGCAGGCGGTGGGGGTGGTGGATGTAATCATAGCCAAAGCGGCCCTTTACACAAAGTCGCCCTTCATTGGCGGGGCCATTTATCCCCTCTACGCTGATAACCTTGTCGCCTTTCACCTTCAGGCTTACCTGACAGCCAACACCGCAAAAGGGGCAAATGGATTTCACATCACGGTCATGATCGCGGCTATCGCCTTGCTGGGCCTCATCCAGCCGCGATGCAGGCATCAGCGCCCCTGTGGGGCAGGCCTGCACGCATTCACCACATGCCACGCAAGAGCTTTCGCCCATGGGATCATCAAAATCGAACACCGGATAGGCATCATGCCCGCGCCCGGCCATGCCGATCACATCATTCACCTGCACTTCGCGGCAGGCACGCACGCATAGCCCACATTGGATACAGGCATCCAGATTGACACGCATGGCGATATGGCTGTCATCCAGCAGGGGGATGCGCTCTGCCTCCAATGTAGGATAGCGGCTTTGCTGCAGCCCCACGGCCTGCGCCATATCCCACAGGTGGCTGGAGCGGTCATGCGCGCTGGCCTGTTCGGGCTGGTCGGCAATAAGCAATTCCATCACCGCCTTGCGCGCCGCTTTGGCGCGGTGGCTTTGGGTTTGCACCACCATCCCCTCGGCAGGTTCGCGGATGCAAGAGGCCGCAAGCGCGCGCTCGCCCTCAATCTCTACCATGCAGGCGCGGCAATTGCCGTCCGGTCGGTAGCCGGGCGCTGGTTTGTGGCACAGATGCGGGATTACAAGCCCCCGCCCGGTGGCAACATCCCAGATTGACTGGCCCGGTTTGGCGGTAACTTCGCGGCCATCCAGTGTGAACGTGACCATGGGCTTACACCTCTTGCGGAAAATGTTGCATCACCAGCCGGATCGGGTTGGGCGCAGCCTGCCCCAGCCCGCAGATAGAGGCGTCCTGCATCACCTGGCACAGCTCTTCCAGCAAGGGCTTGTTCCATTGGGGCGCCTGCATCAGCTTCACTGCCTTTTCGCAGCCAACGCGGCAGGGGGTGCATTGGCCGCAGCTTTCCGCCTCGAAAAAGCGCAGCATGTTCAGCGCCGCAGCGCGCGCGCTGTCTTGGTCTGACAACACCACCACAGCCGCAGAGCCTATGAACGTGCCAAGCGGCTGGAGTGTATCAAAATCGAGTGGCACATCATCCAGATGGGCGGGCAACAGGCCAGAGGATGGCCCGCCGGGCTGATAGGCTTTCAGCCTATGGCCTTGCGCCATATCGCCCGCTGCCGCGATGACATCGCGGATGGTGGAACCAGCGGGCAGCAGATACACCCCAGGGCGTGCCACCCGCCCGGAAACGGAATAGCTGCGCAGCCCCGTGCGGCCATTTTTCTGCACCGATGCCAGAATTTCCGGGCCTTCGCGGCAAATGCGCGCCACCCAATGCAGGGTTTCCACATTATGCACCAGCGTTGGCCGCCCAAATAAACCCACCTGTGCCACATAGGGCGGGCGGTGGCGCGGCAGGCCGCGCTTGCCCTCGATGGATTCGATCATGGCCGATTCCTCACCGCAGATATAGGCGCCCGCGCCACGGCGCAGCTCTATATAGCCCGGCGCGACAATCGCCGCCGCTTCCAGCGCTGCAATCTCTCGGCGCAGGATTTCCAGCACTGCCGGATATTCGTCGCGCATATAGATATAGCAGCGCGCGGCCTCGACAGCCCAAGCGGCAATCAGCATGCCTTCCAGCATCAGATGCGGCGCGCGTTCCAGATAGTACCGATCCTTGAACGTGCCCGGCTCGCCCTCATCGCCATTCACTGCCAGATAGCGCGGGCCGGGATTGGCGCGCACAAAGCCCCATTTGCGCCCCGATGGAAACCCAGCCCCGCCAAGCCCGCGCAAGCCAGAGGCAAGGATCATCTCTTGCACATCCTCCCAATTACCCTCGGCGCGCAGCTTTTGTAGCTCCAGATACCCCCCCTCGGCCTGATAGGCCGCAAGCGTCTGATACTCTGGGATAGGGGCATGGGTATCACCTGCGGCAATCGCGGCTTCTACTTTGGCAAGGCTGGCATGGTCGATATGGTTATGGCCCAGCTCCAACACAGGCGCGCTATCGCAGCGCCCCATGCAGGGCGCGCGCAGCCCGCGCACTTCTGCGGGGTTCATCCCCTCTGACAGTGCCTGATACAGCGCCTCTGACCCCGCCAATTCGCAAGACAGCGAATCGCAGACCCGGATTGTCAGCGCAGGCGGCGGGGTATCTGCTTCTTTGACCAGATCAAAATGGGCGTAAAAACTGGCCACTTCCCAGATTTCGGCCATAGAGAGGCGCATTTCCTCGGCCAGCGCGCGCAGATGCTGCGCCGACAGATGGCCATATTCATCCTGAATCAGATGCAAGAATTCGATCAACAGATCGCGGTTGCGGGGGCGCGCGCCCAAAAGCGCCTGCACTTGTGCAAGGGCCTCATCCTCATATTGGCGGCCCTTGGGCGTTGTTCGCCCCTTGCCGCGCCCGGATTTCCACACGCCTTTGCCGCTTGCCTGATCGAGTGCCATACGCCCCGCCCTTTCGCTTGCCTGCCGCAAGTCGTGCCAAAGCGCGCACCATCAATCAATATTGAATATCCGTAACTTGATAGGCAAAACCTATCAAAGGCGCGCTTAAAAGGGCACGGGCGCCGAGACTGTCACGCCCCGCCCGCCATCGGGATGGCGCAAGCGCAGATTTTGGGCATGCAGCATCAGGCGCGGATAGGCCGCCGCCGCCCCTGTGGCATAAAGCGGATCACCCAAGATCGGATGGCCCATTGCCAGCATATGCACGCGCAATTGATGGCTGCGCCCTGTCACAGGGCTAAGGCGCAAGCGCGAGCCTGCCTCTTCATGGCGGATCAAGGCCCAATCTGTCTGGGCGGGGCGGCCTGTCTGGTGGCACACCATCTGGCGCGGGCGGTTTGGCCAATCCACTGTCAGCGGCAAATCCACCCGGCCCGCGCGGCCTGAAACCTGCCCGGCTACGCGCGCGATATAGGTTTTGCGGGTCTGGCGGTTTTCAAATTGCAGTCCCAGATGGCGCTGTGCATGCGGGCTGCGGGCAAAAACCATCACGCCCGATGTATCCAGATCCAAGCGGTGCACCAGCAGGATTTCGGGAAACACCTCGCGCAGCCGCGCAATCATGCAATCGGCCATATGCGCGCCCTTGCCCGGCACTGACAACAGGCCAGAGGGCTTGTTCACGAAAACCAGCTCATGGTCTTCGTGCAAGATATCCGGCGGCGCATCAGGGGGCGCATAGGTGAAGTCCATCTTGTCGCCTCGCGCCGCAGGCAGCCCCTACAAGGGGCGCTGCACTGCCAGAAGTTCGGTCTGAAACTGGGGCGAATCGTGGTGCAGCTCATATGTCTGGATACCCGGCAGGGCCGCGAAATCGCGCATCAGCGCATGCGGAAAGAAGGTGCTGCGCACCCCATCCTTGCCGGGCAATTGCTGCAAAAGCCGCGAGGTGGCCGAAGCGCAGCGCGCAGGCGGAACGGGGCCGATTTGCAGTGCCAACGCCTTGGCCTGCTGCGCCACTTCGGGCGATACCACCAGACGTTGCACAACCGCGTAATGCGAGGGCCGTACATGACTGGCATAGAAAGACGCGCCTGCCGCCGCGTTGATGCCATAATGCACATCATTGCGTTCGGGAATGCTGTCCAGCCGCCAGCTACCTGCGGGATCGAAGATCACACGCTCTGAGCCATTGATAAACAGGGCCGTATGATCGCCCCGGCCCGTCTGGTAGTTCATGATGGTTACAAGCGTAAGTTCCGGCGCACCGCCATTGCTATAGCGCGCGGCTTGCACCAAATCATCACTGGCCCAGCGCTGTTCGGCACAGGCTGCAAGGAACATCACTGCCCCCAGAACCAGTGCCAAACTGGCCCTTGACCGCAAGAAACTCATCATTGCCTACCCGCCCGCCAACACCAAAGGTTCAGGAATTGGCCAGTGCGAGGAAGATCAACACACCGATACTGACGGCCGCAACCCAGACAGACCAGCGCACAAAACCGTCAAAGGTCTTTTCCTGCTCGGACACATCCATTTTGCCATGTTCATGCTTTGCCATGTCACGCCTCCTGCAAATATGACTCTGAGATGTCGATAGCGGATCACTGCGCCGCTGTCACCCCCCTGCCATAGGCCCAGAGCCTGACATTTTCACGCCAGCGCCTGCCATAGCCAAACGCCATCCTCATCTGGCTGGCGGCGCGCCTGCCCCGCCGCGACAAGATGATTGAGATGGGCCACGGCCTCGACCAGCGCAAGCCCATAGACGGGGGCTGTAATCTCGCGTTTGAAGAGTGGTGCAAAACACTCTGATGCGCGGCGCGGCACTGCCAGATGTGCGTGCAGCCTGCGCAAGGCGCCATGGTGATTCTCGATCTTCTGATCCAGCCGGAAGGGCAGGCCCGTGAAGGGCAGCTTATGGCCGGGCAAGACAAGATGATCGTCACGCGCGACCTGCTGAAACCGGGCGCAACTGTCCAGCCAATCGGCCACGGGATCGGCCTCTGGCTCTGTGGCATAAACCCCCAGATTGGGCGAGATTGAGGGCAAAAGCTGATCCGCCCCCAGCACAAGCGGGCAATCGCGACTCCAGAGTGTGATCTGATCGGGCGCATGCCCCTGCCCCAGCCGTATATCCCAGTCACGGCCAGCGGCACGAAAGACCTGCCCATCACGCAACTGATGAAAACCGGGCGGCAAAGGGGCTACGACATCGCAGAAATTGAACGGACGCTCTTGCAGGCGCTGCTGCAAGAGCGCGGCCTCCATACCATTGCGCCGCCAGAATTCGGCCGTTTCCGGCAACGGGCGCTCCTGCACATCCAGCACCAGCATACGCGCAAACAGCCATGCCGTGCGGCTTGTCCAAAGCTGCGCGCCCCCGGCCTGAAACCAGCCTGCAAGGCCAATATGATCGGGGTGGTGATGGCTGGCAATCACGCGGCGCACCTGCTTGCCACGCAATGGCCCTGCCAGCAGCTTGACCCATATTCCGCGCGTGCGCAGGGTATCAAGCCCCGTGTCAAACACTGTCCAGCTATCGCCATCGTCAAGGATGTAGGCATTCACATGATCCAGCGCCATCGGCAAAGGCAGCCGCGCCCAGAAAACCCCCTCTGCAATCTTGGTAACCATGCCCTCTTCTGGGGGTTCGGCAAAAGGATAGCGCAGCCCCGCCCCCGCGCCCTGAAGACTGTCTGAGCCATCCATCATGTCATCAACTCCTGATCGCCAAGCGCATAAAGCGCCGCCGCCCCCGCCTGCACCTGTGCGAGAAGGCCACTATGCTCTGGCAAGATACGGTGAATGAAGACCTCTGCAAGGGCCGTTCGTGCGGCAGGATCGGCAAGCGCTGCGCGCAAGTGATAATGCGCCCCCAAAACCCGTGCAAAAGCCCGCAAATAGGGCTGCGCCCCTGCAAAACGGTCAGTCATATCTTGCGCAACCAGCCAATGCGTGGCCGCGCGCAGGGTTTGTGCCGCCTGCCAGACAGGCTCTGCCAGATCGGGCAGATGGGCGCGCGCGGCCTCGGCCCCGTCTTGCACTTCTTGCAAAAGGTGCAAGGCCGCCGCCCCGCCATCCAGCATCTTGCGCCCGACCAGATCCATCGCCTGAATACCGTTTGTCCCTTCATAGATGGTGGTGACACGCACATCGCGCAAAAACTGCGCCGCACCCGTCTGCTCAATATAGCCCATACCGCCATGAATCTGCATTCCCACCCCTGCCGCTTCCACCCCGATATCCGTGCCATGGGCCTTGGTGATGGGCGTAAGAAGTGCCGCGCGCGCCGCCCAATCGGGCGCTTGAGTGGCACAGGCCATGTCAATGGCCACCGAATTGGCCAGCGCAATGGCGCGAATGGCAAAGATTTCGGCGCGCATATGCGCCAGCATCCGCCGCACATCCGCATGTTGCGCAATCGGGCCACTGGCGGAAAGGGGCGTGCGGCCCTGTTGGCGGGCCTGCGCATAGGCAAGCGCCTGTTGATAGGCGGCCTCGGCCACGCCGATCCCCTGCACGCCAACCCCCACGCGGGCATTGTTCATCATGGTGAACATGGCCGCCAATCCCTGATGCGCCGCCCCCACCAGCCAGCCTGTTGCGCCAGAATACTCCATCACCGCCGTTGGTGCACCATGCAGGCCAAGCTTGTGTTCCAGCGACAACACCCGCACCGCATTGCGCGCGCCGGGATTGCCTGCACTATCAGGAATAAATTTTGGAACCAGAAACAGGCTTATGCCGCGCGTGCCCTCTGGCGCATCCGGCAGACGGGCCAAGACCAGATGGCAGACATTCTCGGTAAAATCATTATCCCCCCAACTGATATAAATTTTCTGCCCTGTCACAGCATAGCTGCCATCACCATTTGGTGCGGCCTTGCTGCGCAGCGCTGCCAGATCGCTGCCTGCCTGTGGCTCTGTCAGGTTCATCGTTCCCGCCCATGCCCCTGAAATCAGCTTGGGCAGATAAAGCGCCTTGAGCAGATCGCTGGCATGATGTTCCAATGCCTCGATCTGGCCCTGTGTCAGCAGCGATGCGATTTGCAACGACAGGCAAGCAGACGACATCATTTCATTCAGCGCCGTTGCCACTGTTTGCGGCAGCCCCATGCCCCCATGCTGCACGCTGGCGGGCAAGCCCAGCCAACCGCCTGCCGCTATCTGGGCATAGGCTGCGCCAAAGCCGGGGGGCGTGTGGACGATGCCATTCTCCAGCCGGGCCGGGTGTTTGTCGCCCACACGCTGTAAAGGGGCGATCACCTGCTCGCACAGGCGCGCGGCCTCTGACAAAATGGCCTGTGTCACCTCTGCCGTAGCCTCGGCAAAGCGCGGGGTTTTGTGCAACTGGTCATAGCCCACCACATTGGCCAGCAGAAAGGTGACATCTTGCAAAGGGGCGCGGTAGGGCATGGCACAGCTCCGGGGACGAGGGTTTTCTTGGGCGGGCTGGCTTGGCAAGCGCGGGGCTTGGGCCTAAGACAGGCGCACAGCCCCTGTCATAGCGGCCAAGGGTGAGATCGAGAACCAAAACGCGGCGTCACATAAATGACTGAACCCTTCGAGCAAACGCAAACCCT
>JAIUNA010000167.1 GCA_022565265.1 Roseinatronobacter sp.
CAATCTCTTCGGCGCCGGTGCCTGCATAGATGGTAATCATGCCCGTATCATCATAGGCCCCCGATTGCGCAAAAACCGTGTAGCACAGCCCCCGATCCTCGCGCAGGCGCTGGAACAGCCGCGAAGACATGCCCCCGCCCAATGCGCCCGAAAACACTTGCGAGGTGTAGAAATCTGCATCCCGATAGGCGGGCGCTTCCAAGGCCAGAGCAAAATGCGCCTGCTCCAGCGTGCGGGTTTCGCGCCGCTCGCCATTGAAAAACCGCGCGCCTTCTGCTTTTTGCGCGGGTTTGGCGGGCAGATGGCCAAAAATCGGTTCTGCCAGCCGCACCAGAACATCATGATCCACCGCACCTGCCGCAGACAGGATCATCTGCCCCGGCCCGTAATGCGCGCCTGTGAATCGGCGCAAATCGCCCTCGGTAAACCCAGCCACCTGCGCGCTTGGCCCAAGGATAGGGCGGCCAATCGGCTGGCCGGGATAAGCGGTTTCCTGCAACCAGTCAAAAATGATGTCATCGGGCGTATCCAGTGCCTGCCCGATCTCTTGCAAGATCACGCCGCGCTCTACCTCTATCTCGCGGCCCTCGAAAGCCGGGTTGAGCACGATATCGGCCAGAATATCCAGCGCCAGCGGCACATCGGGGCGCAGCACGCGGGCATAATAGGCTGTCATCTCGCGCGATGTATAGGCGTTGATATAGCCGCCCACATCCTCAATCTCCTCGGCTATCTGCAAGGCGCTGCGCCGGGCCGTGCCTTTGAAGGCCATGTGTTCCAGAAAATGCGCAATGCCGTTCTGGCTTGCGGCCTCATGGCGCGCGCCAGCTTCTACCCAAAGGCCAATCGCGGCCGATTCCAGCCCCGGCATGGGTTCTGACACAATCCGAAACCCGTTGGAAAGCGTTGTGATCTGAACACTCATGCGCCAATCCGATCGCGGATAAGGGCCTGAACGGCGCGCAGATCATTGGGCAGGCGCGTCACGCGCTCTGGCCGCTCGAACAGATCGGCCATGCGCACAGGCAGGCCAGGGCGCGCGCCTGTGGCCGCTTCCACTGCATCGGGGAATTTGGCGGGGTGGGCGGTTGCCAATGTTATCATGGGTGTATGCGAAAGCTGGCCTTCGGCCACATGCACGCCCACCGCGGAATGGGGGCAAAGCACTTCGCCAGTCGCGCCAGCGGTGCGGGTGATCGTGGCTGAAGTTTCGCCCTCTGACGCCCGGCCAGAAGCAAAGCTCTCGCGCAGGAATTCCAGCGCGCCTTGGCTGATATCGAACCCGCCGCCCTGTTTCAATTCCTCCATCAGTTGCGCCACGGCTGCCCCATCGCGCCCATAGGCATCAAACAGCGCACGTTCAAAGTTGGAACTGACCTGAATATCCATCGAAGGACTGATCGAGGGTTTGACCCCATCTGTCACATAGCCGCCCGACGACAATGCACGGTGCAAAATGTCATTATGGTTTGTGGCCACAACCAGTTTCTCAATCGGCAATCCCATCTGGCGGGCAATATAGCCAGCAAAGATATCGCCAAAGTTACCTGTTGGCACAGTAAAGCTGACGGGCCTGTGCGGTGCGCCCAGACTGACAGCAGACGAAAAGAAATAAACCACCTGCGCCAGCACCCGCGCCCAGTTGATGGAATTGATCCCCGCCAGACGCACATCATCGCGGAAGGTGAAATCATTGAACATGTCTTTTACCAGCGCCTGACAGGTATCAAAATCCCCATCTACGGCCAGCGCATGCACATTGGCATCTGTAGGTGTGGTCATCTGGCGGCGCTGCACCTCGGATACCCGCCCATGCGGATAGAGGATAAACACATCCACATTATGCAGCCCGCGAAACGCCTCTATCGCCGCCGATCCGGTATCGCCCGATGTGGCGCCCACAATCGTCACCCGCGCGCCAGAGCGCCCAAGTGCGGCCTGAAACAACTGGCCAATCAGTTGCATGGCGAAATCTTTGAAGGCCAGCGTCGGGCCGTGAAACAGCTCCAGCAGGAAATGATTGGGCGCAAGCTGCTTGAGAGGGGCGCGCGCCGGATGGCCAAAGCCAGCATAGGCGGCATCGATCAGCGTGCGAAATTCATCATCGCTGAACGTGTCGCCAATGAAGGGGCGCATCACCAGATAGGCTTGCTCTTCATAGCTTAGCCCCGCAAGGCCCGCGATTTCGGCATGTGTCATGGGGGGCACATGCTGGGGCAGATACAGCCCGCCATCGCGCGCAAGCCCGGTGAGCATTGTGGCCTCGAAATCAAGCACAGGGGCTGCCCCGCGCGTAGAGATATAGTGCATCTTTCGCCTGTCCTTCAGTCGTGCTGCGCCCTGATACGCCACAGAAAGAATACTGTCATCCCCGCCCATGCCAAAGCCATCAAAAACCATTGCACCGCATAGCCAAAATGCGGGTCTGGCACAGAGACGTTATAAACCGGAACCGGGCTTATGACAGGATGCGCGGGCGTGGAGTTGCGCAGCACAAGCAAGATTTCCTCGGTCTGCAACAGTTGCGCCAATTCCCGGACATCGCGCCCGAATGCCAGATTGCGCCCGGCATCATAGGCCGGGGTATGGCGATTGGTATCGCGTGGCCAGTGCAGATTGCCTGAAAGTTGCGCGGCCTCTATGCTGACAAGTGCCTCATCACCCCGCGCGGCTTCGGGCAGAAACCCGCGCTCTACCAGAATGCGCCGCCCATCTTCGGCCTCGAATCCCTGCACCAGATGAAAGCCCGGCCCCTCTGTGCGCCGGGCCGACAGAATGAACACATGCTCTGCCAGAAAGCGGCCCGAAAGTTCCACCGGCAGGTAGCGATCTGTCTCTGGCTCCAGCAATGACGGCAGGGGCTGTGGCGGCTCGAATATCCGCATTTCCATTTCCGCAATAAGCGCGGCCTTCTGCCCTGCCCTGTCCAACTGCCATAGGCCCAGCGATATCAGAATCCCGCAGCCCAATAGCCCAAGCAGGGCCGGAATGATCATGCGGCGCAGCATTGCGGTTCTCTTACCTTTCCCAAGCAAAAGCGCGCACCCGGTGGTGCGCGCCCCGCGGTTTTGCAGATGCGACCCGGGTTACATGCCCCAGATATAGACCGCAAAGAACAGGAACAACCACACAACATCGACGAAATGCCAATACCATGCCGCCGCTTCAAACCCTACATGGCGCTCGGCGGTAAAATGGCCTGCCCGCACCCGGAAATAGCACACGGCCAGAAAGATCGTGCCGATGATCACATGCACGCCATGAAAGCCCGTCGCCATGAAGAAATTGGCATAGAACACATCGCCCGCGAAATCATAGCCGCGCTGCGTGATGAGATAGACATATTCATAGGCCTGAAGCCCGGTAAAGGCGATACCAAGCAACACACCCAAGAGCAGACCCAGTTCCACATTCTTGCGCTTGCCGCCATGCACCATTTCATGATGTGCCCATGTCACAGCGCAGCCCGACAAAAGCAGAACCAGCGTATTGATCAGTGGCAGATCAAAGGCATTCACCGCATAGATCACCGGCTGGACATATTCCGTTCCGACATAGGTATACATCGGGTACATGGCATGTTTGAAAAAGCTCCAGAACCATGCCGCAAAGAACATGACTTCGGACATGATGAACAGGATGAACCCATAGCGCAGGCCGATCACAACAACCGGCGTGTGATCTCCGGAATGGGATTCGACGACAACATCCTTCGACCATTCAAACATCACATACAGCACGCCCGCCAGCCCGGCCAGAAACAGCCAAGGGCCGCTTCCATGCATCCAGAGCACAGCACCGAACAACATGACAAAGGCAGAGACAGAGGCCACGAAAGGCCAGATGGATGGTGGCAGAACGTGATAATCGTGGTTCTTCGCGTGTGCCATTTATGTGTTCCCTCAGATATGCTCGGGTCTATGCGCGAGTTCAGTTTGTCATGGCGGGTTCCGGGGCGACATAATCGGCCGGAATCTCGGTGGCGTGGAAAGTGTAAGACAGGGTGATTGTATGGGTGCCGCGCGCGTCACGGTCACTCAGAATGTCGGGATCGACAAAATAGGTGACAGGCATCAGCACAGATTCGCCCGGTTGCAGAACCTGCATCTCGAAGCAGAAGCAATCTATCTTGGTAAAGTAGCGCCCGGCCTCATAGGGGGAGACATTGAAACTGGCCGTGCCTGCAATTGGCTCATCTGTCGGATTGTAGGCCTCGTAAAACGCCAGCCCCACTTCACCGATGGCGATTTCATGCGTCCGATCAACGGGGCGGAATTGCCATGGGAAATCCCGCGCGACAGAGGCATCAAAACGCACGCGCATGGTTTGATCAAGCACAACACCTGTCGCGGCTTCGGCGCGGTTGGTGGTGCCGCCATAGCCTGTGACACGACAAAACAGATCATAAAGCGGAACCGCAGCCCATCCCATCGCGCCCATGAACAGCACGACAGACACTGTCTGTACAGTCGTTTTCTGGATACCGGTAAGTTTGTGCCAAGCTGCGATCATCTTTGCTGAAACCTCACATGGTCTGGGTCTAGGCTGGGGCGGTAGGAATGGTCGAATGCCTGCACTGTGCCGCCACCGGAAACTTTTGCAATGGTCAGGCCGAACACCAGCGCGATGAAGGCCACCAGCACCACCGCCAGCCCGATATTGCGCCCGGAGCGACGCTTGTGCAGATCATGTTCGCGGGTAATCGCCATCAAAACACCTCCAGAATGCGGATATGGGCGGCGAAATCGGCATAAGCGGGCCAGCGTGACAAGGCAGCCTCGGCCAGAAACGCCCCGAACAGGGCAAAAAGATAGGCAAGCGAGAACTTGAAAACGCGCTTTTCGGTTGCGTAATTATCGGCCTCGGCCTGCCCCTCATCACGCCGCCAGATTGCCCAAGCGCCCTGCAGGAAGATAAGGTTCAGAACCAGAGCCAAGCCAAGATAGACTGGCCCGCCAATGCTGGTAAACCCGGCCGCCAGAGCAAAGGGCACAAGCGCGATTGTGTAGACAAGAATATGCGCGCGCGTTGCCTTGCGGCCATGCGTGACTGTCAGCATCGGCACATTGGCCTTGTGATAGTCGCTTTTCATGAACAGCGCCAAGGCCCAGAAATGCGGCGGTGTCCACATGAAGATCAGCATGAACATCAGACAGGCTTCAAGGCTGATACTGCCTGTCACCGCCACCCAGCCGATCATGGGAGGGAAGGCACCCGCAGCGCCGCCAATAACGATATTCTGGGGCGTGGCCCGCTTGAGCCACATCGAATAGATCACGGCATAGAAGAAGATGGTAAAAGCCAGCAAAAACCCTGCCAGCGCATTGGTGGCCAGCCAGAGCATGACAACCGATATCCCCGACAGCGCAACCCCCAAGGCCATCGCCTCGCCCGGTGCAACCTTGCCCGCCGGGATAGGCCGCTTGGCCGTGCGTTTCATCACACTGTCGATATCAGCATCCCACCACATATTCAGCGCGCCAGATGCACCCGCACCCAGCGCGATGAAAATGATGGCTGCCAGCGCCTCGACCGGATGCATCACGCCGGGGGCGACCAGAAGGCCCACAAGCGCGGTAAACACCACCAAAGACATGACGCGCGGTTTGAGCAGGGCGACGTAATCGCCAAACCCTGCATCGCCCGTCTCGGCTTGTGGTATATCTACGCGAATATCGGTCATCTGGCTATCCTGTCAGGAATGGCGCTTGTCGCCTCAGTTGGTCGCGGCCAGTTGGATATGGCGCTCCATCCATGCCGGGGCATTGGCGAATTCCGCGCCCTGACGCTCCAGCCATGAGATATACTCTGCCTCGCTCACCACTTTTACAGTGATTGGCATATAGGCGTGGTTGATCCCGCACAGTTCGGAACATTGGCCGAAATAAATGCCTTCTTCCTCGGCATTGAACCACAACTCTGCCAGACGCCCCGGAATGCCATCTTGCTTCACGCCAAAGGCCGGAATTGTCCAGGAATGGATCACATCGCCCGCAGTAACCTGCAAAACGACATTCTTGTTCACAGGCACAACCATCGCGGTATCGGTGGCCAGAAGATACAGATCATCGGTATAGCCGTATTCGGCAAGCTGGTCGCGCTCCAGCATGAATTGCGAGAATTGCACGCCGTGATCGACATATTCGTAATCCCAGTACCACTGTAGCCCTGTCACTTTGATTGTGACATCCGCTTCGGGCATGATTTGCTGGTGGCGCAGCGCCGGGAAGGTGAACAGCGCGATAAAGAGCAGGATCAGCGCGGGAATTACCGTCCATGCCACCTCTATCGGGGTGTTGTGGGTAAAGCGCGCTGGCTCTGGATTGGCTTTGCGATTGTGGAAAATGATCACCCAGATCATAAGCCCGGTCACAAAGATTGTGATTGGCGTGATGATCCACAACAGAAGATTGTCCAGAAACTGCACTTCACGCATCAGCGCGGTGGCCGGGTTCTGGAACGCTATCCCATCGGGCTTGGGCGCGCCAAGAACCGGCAGGTTGGGCAGGAATTCATCCGCAGTAGCGGCGAGTGCGGTCAGCGCGGCTGCCGCAGCGACCAATGGCGAGAGGGCTTTGGAAAAACGCATCTTCTGTTCCCGTTTTTTTTGCAGCACGAGGCCGCGACTTACAGCAGGGCTCCAGCCATCCGTACGGCATGCAATGGAATCCCGTTGAGCTTTTGTTCTGTAAAACCATATTACACATTCCAGAACAAGCAAAACCGATGCGACACATCGCCATTTGTTGATATGGATCAAGGACAGCCCCATCTAACAGAACAGGCCCAGATATTCGCGCCCTACCGCAGCACAACTGAAAGAGGCTCAGGCCATGAATGATACTGATTTTCGCCCCTTCGAGACCGCGTTTGACAAGGAGAGCGCCCTTGCAATTTTGCGCGAAGCCACCGCTGGCGCGGATGATGGCGAGATTTTTGTCGAAAAGCGCGTTTCCGAATCGCTGTTGCTGGATGATCAGCGGATCAAATCGGCCAGCTACAATGCCGCTGAAGGGTTTGGCCTGCGCGCCGTGCGCGGAGAGGTGGCGGGATATGCCCATTCCACCCATATGACGCTGGACGCGCTGCGCCGTGGCGGGCCAACCGCGGGGGGGGGGGGGGGGGGTGGGGGCGGCCCCCGGGGCGCCCGCCCCCCCGGGCCCCCGGAGCGCGGTTTTTACGAAGGGAACGCGCATGGGGGGG
>JAIUNA010000168.1 GCA_022565265.1 Roseinatronobacter sp.
GGGGCTTCTTAATGTGCTGGTCGCAATTGTGGATACAGGGTTTGTCAGCGCGGCAGCATCGCGCCTGTCTTTGTCACAACCGGCTGTCAGCCATGCGCTAAAGCGGTTGCGCGAGATTTCGCAGGATCCGCTTTTTACGCGTAATGGGCGGCAAATGATGCCGACCGCAACTGCCCAGCACTTGGTGGGAGAGGCGCGTGATATTATGGATCGTGGCTCAAGGTTGCTCAAGCCACAGGTCTTTGATCCCGCGACAGATATAACAACTTGGCGGATTGCGGCTTCGGAATACGCATTAACAGCATAGGGTGGAAAGCTATTCCAAAAGATCACATCCGCCAGTCCAGCCGCGCGCCTACATTTTCATCCTGTGACCCAATATGTGATCAATGATCTCATGGCGCAAACCGTAGATTTCGCCTTCGTTGGAGATACAGATGACGAGCGATTGATCGCGCCATTTGTGATTGAAGAGATATTCAAAGAGCATTACGTTGGCGTCATGTGCCATACTCATCCGCTGGCTGAGATGGCGCGCAAAAATGAGCTGTCACTTGATGACTGGCTTCGTTTCCCGCATGTCCGTCTCGGCAATGCGACTCCCGGAATTAGCAGTATCGATTGAAGGCTGGTTCAAATGCGGCGCAGTCGCGATATTTCAGTCATCACTCAAAGTCATCGTGAGAATCTGGAGTTAATCCGCCAGACATCCACGCTTTTGGCACTACCCGCACGGCTGCGCTTCATCATTCCGGAAGATGAATTTCTTGTCTTTACACTGCCGATAGAGATTGCACCCTACCCCTATTACCTTTTGCATCATGAACGCGTTTTTAGTCACCCAGCTATAGCTCATATGCAAAATTTGATTCTTGATTTGTTTTCATCACATGGCTGATACTGCGGAGGCCATGGCAGACCGCAAGTTTGCAGTGTGCATGAACTTACTTATATCTGCCGAGAGACCAACGCGCGCTGCCAGATACGCAAGCGCATGATTAGCTTGATGCCCAGATTGTAGGCGGCCACAAATCCGATTCCACATCCCAAAACCGATAGGAAGGCCATCAAGGGAGCATTCCAGAAAATAACCCCCAATACAGCCGGAAACGCAATAAACGGCGCAAGGATTATGGTTGTCAGAGGGTTTGCGACAGTGCGGCGATATCCACGCAGTTCCAATGCGCGCATAACCAGCTGATGCGCATGCATCCGATCCGGCGCCATTGTCGCGTGATTTCGGCGCGAGCGGCGAAAAATTGCCAGCATTGCATCGGCGACCGGCCAAAAGACGACAAGCAAAATCGCCCAAGGGGTAACGTCTGCGGAATTTGTGAGAATGGCAATCCCCAGCCAACTCAGCGCAAACCCACTCACATAGGCGCCCGCGTCACCCAGAAAAATAATACCCCAAGGAAAGTTCAGAACAAAGACGCCTGCAATGCAGAATGCCAACATCAGGTTTAGGTGCGATATTCCGTTCAAATCCGCATTTTTTGCAATTATTGCCAAAGCAATTGCTGCGAAGATCGCAGTCATACATGCCAAGCCATGTACTCCATCAATCAAGTTAAATGCATTTGCCACGCCCGCTGTAACGAAAAGAGTGATTGGGATTCCGATAAACCAGTACGGAAGGAGCGCATCCAATCCGGGAATATCCGCTCGCGGAAGCCATACACCAATCAGGATAGTGACCAGCGCACTCGAACCGAAAGCCGCGGCCAGGCGCATGCGCGCGGATATTCCAAAGCCCAAATCTTCAAGAAAGCCGACTGCAAACAGAAGCGATGTTGCCAGTAGAAGCAATGTATAGCGCTCTGTAACACCGCTGTCGGATAATGCGATGCTTAGGATCAGCGCCGCGAATATCGCCACCCCGCCCAGTCGCGGCGTTGGTGTCAGATGGGCTGCTTGCACTGCGTTCAAGTGCTTTTTTGGGGCGAGGATTCTCGGAAACATGCGCGCAAGCAGAATTATGGCTACACCAACCGTCAAACTTAAGGCGAAGAGATACATCTCCTCCCAAAATAGAGGCGGCTGCACGTTGTGAAGATACGGGCGATTGAACACGTGGTATCGAGGCCTTTTTTTAGGGCTATACCACATATACCTGTCTTCGCCGATTTGTTAAGGCGTCACATTTTTATCTTTCGCGAGAACAATCTCGAATGATATATGCCTCCTGCTCCTGAATTATTTTAGGCACGGACTAGGCGCATATTATCAAAATATTTCATCATTTGTGTTATTTACCATCTTTATAAAATATTTACAACTTTAGGTGGGTAGTTTAACCTTGAAATAAAATGAAAAGATGCGCGTTCTGTTTGGAAAAAGCCACAACCACAGCGTCTGCACCAATTTCAGAAGTTGAGATAAACGCCCATCACGGTAGTGTCGCGCCGCATTCGCACTGAAACTCGCCGGTGCGATTGAATGCCCTCAAGCCATGGTTCAGGGGCGCATGTGCAGATGCCACATGCGCCCCCGAAAGTTGATAAACATATTTGGTATGTGTGATCTCAGGCACTTACCCTCAGGCCTGGATCGAGAATTGGGGCGACGGCCTTGGATATGGCCAAAAGCCGTGCATCGCCCAAGCGCGGGCCAGCAAGTGTAACCCCGACGGGCAGATCATTGGGGCCTTTTGCACCTGGAATGTTTACACAAGGCGCATGGAGCAATGTCCACATGCTGTTCATGATCGCATCACCCGTTGTGGCATCGGGGTTTTGCGGGGCCTCGCCTAGGGCAGAGGGTGTCAGGACAGCATCCAGCGCAGTGCCGAAAAGCGCGTCAAACCGCATCCTGCACAGCGCTGCCAGATTGACGGCTTCCAAATAGCTTTCTGGTGTCACACCTTTGGAATTTTCAACGCGCAGGCGAAAATCCGAATGCAGCAGGTGATAATTTTCCAGATATTCGGGAAGGAACTGAACGATCCCTTCGGCCGCAGAGATTGTTTTTTGCGCTTCTGTCATATCCGCACAGCCTTCGGGCATATCCAGATCAAATACCGTGGCCCCCTGATCGGCAAGCAATTTGGCAGCGCGCTCTATCGCGGCCACTGTTTCGGGCGCGCATTTATCCCAATTGGCCGTTCGGGCAACTCCGATCTTTAGATCCTTGATCTTGATGGCTGGCGGTTTTTCCATGTTCCACATGCGAAAGGCCCGCGCAACAAGCATCAGGTCATCAGGCGAGCGCCCATACCAACCCAGTGTATCCAATGTCGGTGAATATTGCCGCGCTCCAGACCAGGACACACTGTTATGCGTGGGTTTGAGTGCGTAAATCCCGTTGAAGCTGGCCGGGCGGATATGCGAGCCACCTGTCTGTGTGCCAATTGCCAGCGGCACTTGCATATCACCCACAGCCGCCCCGGAACCGGAAGACGATCCGCCCGGAGTGCGGCTGTTATCCTGCGGGTGGCGCGTCAGGGCTTTGCGCCCACCAGCGGCAAATTCCACAGTATCCGTCTTGCCCAGAACAAAGCCGCCCGTGCCAATAATGTTACGCACGATATTGGCATTCGTTCCTGGCTGGAAACCATCATAGATCGTGGAATTGTTGGTAGTCGGCATATCTGCCGTGTCGATCATGTCTTTCACCCCGAATGGCAAACCATGCAATGGCCCACGCGATCCGGAATGGATAAGAACCTTTTCCAGTTCACGCGCCTTGCGCAGGGCAAGATCGGGATCAACACATATCCAAGCTTTGACAGTAGAATCGCGGTGCGCAATCCGCTCAAGGCAAGATTCGGTCAGTTCCGAAACAGCCATCTTTCGATCTGCAATCAGCGCAGCGGCTTCTGCCGCAGTCATTTCATAGGGTTGTGACGGGATATCATACATGGTTTTCTCCTGAGTGAGCTGAGATGATGGTCTGGCGGTAGTCCTGAGGGCCGCGCGGCGTTATGCCGTATCGAGAACAGCTTCGCGGAAGAGAGCGGGATGATGGGCCAACCAGCCTGCGGCCTGTTCATAGGCATCCGCCGCGCGCAGCACCGAAGCCTCATCAAACAAGCGACCAGCGATTTGCAGCGAATAGGGCAAACCCTCTGTGGAAAAGCCCATATTCACACTGATGGCCGGATTCCCTGTCGAGTTGAACGGCGTGGTAAGGGATTTCTTGGCAAACATCGCCGCGGGCGGAGTTTGTTCCAGCTTACCGGCGGGTTCGGTGCAGGGGCAGATGATCAGATCTACGGTTTTGAAAACCGCCTGCATTGCCGTACAAAGACGCGCGCGCAACCGCGTGGCGCGCAGATAGTCCTCTGCGCGGATAAGCGCACCGCATTGAATGCGGTGGCGCAAGCTTGCACCCAGCAATTCCGGGGGTTCGCGCAATGTCCGGGCGTGGATGCTGAACAGTTCACTCATAGCGATGGTTTTCTTGCTGTCAGAGAACGCATCGAGATGAGGCAAGGTAACAGGCACACTGCGCGCGCCCAGGCTTTCCAGAACGTGCAACGCCTCTTTAAAGGCAGCCATTGTGCCGTCAGAGCATCCTGCCTGCTCCAGCCAGTCCCATGGCACGCCGAGTTGCATCCCTTTTAGATGGCCACTCAGCGCGGCAAGATAATCAGGCACTGCAATATCCGCACTGCCAGGATCTGCGGGATCATAACCCGCAATCACTTGCAGCATTAGCGCAACATCGCGGCTGTTGCGCGCCATCGGCCCGGCGTGATCATGCGAAAACGAGTTTGGAAAAATGCCACGGCGGCTGACCCGGCCATAGCTGGGCTTGAGACCGGCAATTCCGCAGGCTGCCGCAGGCATACGCACCGATCCGCCTGTATCTGTCCCGATTCCGGTGGTGATAAACCCAGCCGCAATGGCAGCACCTGTTCCAGAGGAGGAACCTGCTGGGTGATGCTCCGGGTTCCAGGGATTGTGCGCGGGAGGCCCCACAACATCCCAAGCCGCGCCACCATGCGCAAATTCCCAGGTGGTATTCTTTCCGATCAAAACCCCCCCGGCCGCCGCCAGCCGCGCGGCCACCATCGCATCTTGCGCGGGCACATGATTGGCCAAGCTTCTGGACTGTCCTGTCGTGCGTATGCCCGCTGTCTCGATAATATCCTTCAGGCCATAGGGAATGCCCTGCATTGGGCCAATGTCTTCACCACGCATGAACTGCTTTTCGGCCCTGCGGGCATCGTCCAAGGCCCGCTCGCTGGTCACAGTCAAAAAACTGTCAATAAACCTGTCGCGTGCCCCGATATGATCCAGCAAGGCGTGCGTCACCTCGACAGGAGAAATGCTGCGGGCACGATAGCCAGCGGCAAGCTCGGCAGCTGTCATAAAATGAAGATCGGGCATCGGCTTTTCCTTCAGAGGTCAGAATTTCATGGGAACGAAGACATGCGCAGGCTCATCGCTGAAGCCGTAGTCATGCTTCAGACGCTGCAGCATCTCTCGGACATGCGGATAGGCATCCAGAATCTCGGCTTTCTGATCCGGCGTCGGGCTGAACTCCGCAATCTCCAACAGCGCATCCACAGCGGCAAGGGTGCTCGGAGCTGATTGCGACATGGGGTTTCCTTTCTCGATGGGAGTGCGGATGTAACCGCCTCATTTTGCAATTTGTGTACAATATGATAATCCGTGACCCACGCAGATGATTCGTCAAGGATTTCGCTTTTGACAAAAGAAAATTCCAAATTTCCTCAGAAAAAGATTTAATCCTGTGCAGCATATCAAAGACACGCCCAGGAATGAGGCATTTAATATTGAATTTAAATGATAATTTATCAAACAATCCAACAATGACGGATAGCATGATCGCCGCGCAGCGCTATCATTCCAGATGTGATGCGCAGATTATTTAGGCGCTTTCGATCACTTGCAGGGCAGAAGGTGAATATCCTATTGGCGACAATATGTGTAGAAATGCCTATATTGCATCCAATATGAACGGCGCCCGAAATCTTTTGCGGTGCAGGCTTGGCCATTCTCCGGCAGTCCATATGCCAGCGCCCTGCCCTGCCCGGCAATCCCGGCCCAAAACCAAAAACTTCCATGCAAAACGACCAAGACTATACGCTTGAGAGCATCTGCCAGCACATAGAAAACGGCAGGTTGAAAAGGAAACAAGGGGCACTGGAGGGAATGCTGGCCATGGCAAACAGCGTGGCTGTAGCCTCTGCTTCGATCAACGGCATGGCGCGCGGATTGCGCGCCTGTGCCCGGCCTGCCTGCGCCCCTACAGGCACAGGCGCGTCATTCCGCAGGCTCTCGCGGCATGCCGCCCCATGTGGATAATTTCCATTTCCGGCGCGCAAAAAATGCGAATCCGCCCAAAACCGCAAACAGCATCGCCCCGCCAGACAGAAACGCCAGTTTCAGGCCGAAAATCTGGCCGATCACACCAAACATCAAAGGACTGATGATTTGTGCCAGCCGGTTGGTTAACAGGCGCAGACCCATCAATTTGCCGCGCTTTTCGTCACCGATCACATCTACCATGATCATGATGCTGACCGGCATATTAATCCCAACAGAGGCCCCCATCAGGATCGCAAGCGCTATCATCATGGCCGGTGTTTCAACGGCAACCGGGGTCAATCCCACACAGGCCGCAGCGACAATGCCCGCAGTTGTCAAAATACGCTCCAGAGGGGCAAATCGCATCAGATAACTGATCACAAAGCGCGACAGCATCCCCGCAAATCCCTTCATCGCAATCACAACCGAGATCAACATGGTCGGGTAGGCATTCTGCGCCAGATACAGCGGCATGAAGGTGATATAGAGTGCCTGCACATACATAATCAGAAATGTGGCGGTAAGACCGAATTGCACGGCGCGATGGTGTGTCAGGTTCAGGCCATTGCGATAGCTGTCAAAAACGCCGCGTGCACTCAGCACATCCCTGACACGTGGCGAATTCGCTGCGCGCGTCGGATGCTTATAAACTGCGGCTCCCCAGATCAGCCCCAGCATGAACAGCGATGTGGCCCCCGATGCCACAACGAACGCCATTCTATAACCCACCAATGGCGCAGAAAATGCCGAAACAATTGCCCCCGACAATAGCGGGCCAATCAGCCCGCCCGCAGACATCCACATGGCATATTTCTTTATGCTGTCATTGCGCGCCGTCTTGTCCCCCTTGGACACC
>JAIUNA010000169.1 GCA_022565265.1 Roseinatronobacter sp.
AGGGTGGCCAGAACCTTCTGGGTCATGGCCCCGTTTTCGCCGGTGACAGTTTCATACACAAAGATCGGCTGGATCACGTTATTCGTGGCAGGATCGATCGACAAAGCCCCGCGCGGCCCTTCAAAGCTGACTTGGCGCAGCGCATTTGCAAGGCTTTCGCGGTCGCGTGCCCCTGCGCGGAGTGCTTCCACCAGGGCGCGCGCGGAATCATAGCCCTGCACCCCGTATTCCGATGGCAGGCGGCCCACACTGGCCTCGAACGCTTGCACAAAGGCCGCGTTTTCGGGGTTATCGGCCGTGGGCACATAATGCAGCGCGGTAATCACGCCATTGGCGCTTTCGCCTTGCGCATTGACATAAAGTTGCGATGTCAGGAAGCCAGAGCCATAAAGCGGCATCTCTTCGGCCATGCCAAAGCTGTCATACTGGTTGACAAAGGCAATTGCCTCTCCGCCCGCATAAAAGACGAAAACCGCCTCTGCACCAGAGGCGCGCGCCTGTGCCAGATAGGGGCCGAAATCCTGCGTTTGCTGAAACGGTGTCCAGCCCTGGCCCACAATCTCGCCACCCGCCTCAATAAACGCCTCGGTAAAGCCGCCCACCATCTGCCGCCCTGCCGCATAATCCGCGCCCAGCGTGTAGACGCGGGAAATGCCCTGTTCGGCCATCCAGCGGCCCATGGGCCGGTTTACCTGCCCGTTGGAAAATGACAGCCGCGTAATATAGGGGCTGCACCGCTCTCCTGTGGCTTCGTCATTGCCCGCATTGGCCACGATCAGCGGAACCTGTGCGCCATGCACAAAATCACGGATCGCCCCCAGCACGCCCGAAGAGACAATGCCCACCAGCACATCGGCGCGATCTTGCAGCACCAGCTTGCGCGCGCGGGCCAAGCCATTGGCGGGGTTCACCTCGGTATCTTCGCGGATGATGTTCAGCTCTACGCCCAGATCACCGCCGAAATGTTCCAGCCCAAGGCGAAACCCGGCCTCTATCTCGGTACCAAGCGACGCATAGACGCCTGAAAAGGGCAGCAAAAGGCCCACATTGATACGCTCGGCCAGCGCGGTTTGGGCCGCAAGAATGGTGGCAAGCCCGGTCAGGGCCGCCGTCAATGTCTTTCTCATGGGTTTCCTCCTCCAAGGATGGTTGGGCTGCCCGCGCGCGGGTCAGCCTTGATCGCCGCCACCAACTGGCAAAACAGAGCCAGTTATGTAGGATGCTTCATCAGACGCCAGAAACAGGATTGGTCGGGCCTGTTCTTCCAGCGTGCCGTAACGCTTCATATGGCTGGACTGGATCGTCTGATCGACGATGGTCTGATACCAATCCGCGCGCTGTTCCTCTGCCGCGTTCGGGTTGCGCGCCACTTTGCGCGGCGGGGCCTCTGTGCCCCCCGGCGCAGTGGCCACAACCCGAATGCCGCGCTCTGCCACTTCCCATGCAAGGCTGGCTGTCAGGGCATTCACACCGCCTTTGGCCGCGGCATAGGGCACGCGGTTCAGCCCGCGTGTGGCGATGGAAGAGACATTCACAATCACGCCTTCGCCTTGGGGCAGCATGTGATCAAGCGCCGCGCGGCAGCAATAGAGCGTGGGCAACAGCGAGCGGCGGATTTCCGCGTCGATCTGGGGCGCTTCATAGTGTTCAAATGGTTTGGCCCAGATCGTGCCGCCCACATTGTTCACCAGAATGTCAATCCGGCCCCATAACGCGGCGGCCTTGGCCATGGCTTTCGCACATCCTGCCCAAGTTTCGAGATTGACAGAAATCGCCTCTGCCGTGCCGCCTGCCTTGCGAATGGGTTTCACCACCTCCGTGCGATGGGGCGAGCGGTCTACGATCAGCACGCGCGCGCCCTCTGCGGCGGCCCCTTCGGCCACGGCGCGGCCAATGCCCTGCGCGGCCCCTGTCACAACCATCACACGGCCTGCAAACCGCGCACTCATGCGGCGGCGGCCTTGTCTTCGGTGGGGTTGAACTTCTCGAAATGGAAGCTTGCAGGGATAACACCCAAGCCCGCGAAATGTGCGCGCACGGCATCCACCATGGGGGGCGGGCCACAGAGATAGACATCTGCATCGCCTGCGCACAAATCCTCTGCTGTCAGATGATCGGTGACAAAACCTTTGCGCGGGTGGTTATCTTCGGGCGCGGCCAGAATGGTAATCAGGCGCAATGTGCCAATCTGCGCGGCCAGCGCTTCCAGTCGCGCCAGTTCTACCAGATCGGCGGCGCGGGTGACGGCATAATACAGTGTGATCGGCTGGTTTGTGCCCGCTTCCGCCACCTGTTCCAACATGGACAGGAAGGGCGCAAGCCCTGTGCCACCGGCAAGCCAGACTTGGGGCCGCGTGATCGGGCGCAGATAGAACGCGCCCATCGGGCCTGTCACGGTTACACGCTCGCCCGGCTGGGCCTTGGCCAGATAGCTGCTCATCACCCCGCCGGGCAGGTTGCGGATCAGAAAGCTGGCATCTGTTGTGCCGGGGGCAGAGGAAAAGGAATAAGAGCGGTGCTTGCCTGTGCCGGGAACAGAGACATTCACATACTGGCCGGGCAAAAACTGCATCGGGCGATCAAGGCCCAGCCGCAGCCCGAAAGAGGTGTCAGACAGCCTGTCTACGCCTGCCACTGTCGCGCCAATCTCCTCTGGCGCGGTTTTGCAGGCGGCGGATGATGCGGGAATACGGATCACGCAATCGCTTTGCGGCATCATCTGGCAGGTCAGGACATAGCCAGCGGCGGCTTCCTCCTCTGTCATGGCCTCGTCCAGATAGAATTCCAGCTCATACGCGCCTTTTTCGGCAAAGCATTTGCAGTTTACGCAAACACCATCGCGGCAATCCATCGGGATATTGATCTTCTGGCGAAAGGCGGCTTCTGTCACCTTCTCGTCGTCATTGCATTGGATGACACGGGTCACGCCATCCTCGAAATTCAGGGCAACTGTATAGGTCGTCATGGCAAACTCCTCCCATGCGCGCGCCCGGCTTTGGGCGCGCGTTCTGCCTTGGGTGCAAATCCCGGTCTGTCAGATGTGATAAACGTCGATCACATGGTGAATCTGGTCATTCTTCAGAACCACTTTCTTTGCAGTGATAAGCGGCTTCTCCCCCCGCGCATCCAGCGTATAGAAAGACGTGCCCCAATGCTGGTCTGTCACGCCATAGCGATAGGTCATCGTCACCCAGTTGAAGCGCAACTCCACAACCCCGCCTTGCTGGCTCAGAACCTCTATATTCGACAGGTTGTGATTGGTGCGCGGCTCTGGCAGCGAGGTAGCGGAAGACCGATCTGTCTTGATCCGAAACACCCTGTCTTCAATCCCCGAACGATCGGGGTAGTAGATCAGCGACATCTCGTTGAGCGGGTCTTCTGTCAGCTTGTCCTCGTCATCCCATGTGGGCATCCAGAAGGGGCAATCCTTGTGGTAGAAGGCAAGCCATGTATCCCAGTCGCGATCATCCAGCGCGCGGGCCTCGGCATAAAGAAAGGCCGCGATTTCAGAATTGGTCAGGGTTTTGGCGGGGCGGTCAAGCGTGGCTGTGCTCATGGGGTTCGCTCCTTATTCGGCGGCAACTTGCGCGACAGGCGCGGTTTCGCGTTCTTTGGCGATGGCCTGTGCCATACGCTCGGCCCATTGCTTGTGCTGGATCACGAACAGCCCTTCATCTTCGGTACGGGCGCCCGACAGGATGGGATTGATCCCCAGGGCCTTGGCCTCTTCATCCGGGCCATCGATCCACTGGGTTGCACCCCGGCAAATGTCATTCCAAGGCGCATGGGCCGCGCCTGCATAGCCGCGCTGCGTGGCGCGGAATTCTTCGGTATCATCGGGGGTGGCCATGCCAGAGGCGTTAAAGAAATCCTCATACTGGCGAATGCGGCGTGTGCGGGCTTCCTGAGATTCACCCTTGGGCGCGATGCAATAGATCGTTACTTCTGTCTTATCCACGCTG
This sequence comes from Roseinatronobacter sp., assembly GCA_022565265.1. GTDB lineage: Bacteria > Pseudomonadota > Alphaproteobacteria > Rhodobacterales > Rhodobacteraceae > Roseinatronobacter. The sequence continues at coordinate 3,963 of JAIUNA010000169.1, forward strand.
ACAGGGCGGAACACCCGGATCTGGCTGGAAAACTGATCCATCAGGAAGACATTGGGATAGAGGCACAGATTGCGCAGCACGCCCACCATCCATTCGGCCTTTGTCTGGCCATACCGCTCTGTCCACTCTGCCAGACGCGGGTAATTGGGGCGGTTGGTGGGGTCTGACCATGCTGTCCACAGCAGAAGATGGCCATTCACATAAGAATGAAACCCGCCGCGCTGCTTGGCCCATTTGGACGCATCGGTGGCCTTGATATTGTCTTCCTTGCCATCGGCGGTGCGATGCGCGGTTGTGGCCACATAGTTCCAATGCACGGCAGAGACATGATAACCATCTGCGCCATTCTCGGCCTGCAATTTCCAGTTGCCATCGAATGTATAGGTTGATGACCCGCGCAGCACTTCCAGCCCCTCATCGGACTGATCCACGATGATATCAATCATCTTGCGCGCCTCGCCCAGATAATCCGCCAAGGGCTGCACATCGGCATTGAGAGAGCCGAACAGGAACCCGCGATAGCTTTCAAACCGGGCCACGCGCTTCAGATCATGGCTGCCATCGGTGTTGAACTGTTCAGGATAGCCCGCGCCATTGGGGTCTTTCACCTTCAACAGCTTGCCAGTGTTGGAGAATGTCCAGCCATGGAACGGGCAGGTAAAGGTTTTCTGGTTGCGGCGCTTGAAGCGGCACAGCATCGCGCCCCGGTGCGAGCATGCATTGACCAGCGCGTGCAACTGCCCCTCTTTGTCGCGGGTAATCACAACAGGCGTGCGGCCCATATGCAGGGTAAAGTAATCGCCGGGGTTCGGGATCTGGCTTTCATGGGCCATATAGATCCAGTTGCCCTCGAAAACGTGTTTCATTACCAGCTCGAACAGTTCTTCATCTGTGAACATGTCGCGCCGGGCGCGGAAGATGCCATTTTCGGGGTCTTCCTGCACAATACCGTCCAGACGGCGCTCCAGCTCGTCAAGATTGGATTGGGTGAACATGGTTTTCCTCCTCCTCAGGATAGGGTGATTATGCGCCGGCCACGGCCTGCAAGCTGCGGGTTTTGTCGCGGCGGTAGAAGCTGATCTTGTCGGGGTCTAGCGCGACACCAAGGCCCGCGCCCTCTGGCACCACCACACGGAAATCGCGGTAGCTGAGCGGGGTTGTGAGAATGTCATCAGTCAGCAGCAGCGGGCCAAAAAACTCTGTTCCCCAAGCCAGATGTTGGATTGTCGAGAAAAGCTGAAGCGCTGCGGCTGTGCCAAGGGCGGTTTCCAGCATCGTGCCGCCATAAAGCGCAATCCCTGCCGCTTGCCCGATAGACACCCCGTCGCGCGCGCGCAGCAACCCGCCCGATTGCGCGATTTTCACGGCAACGACATCGGCGGCCTTGCGGCTGGCTACGCCAAGCGCATCTTCCGGCCCGCCAAGCGCCTCATCCGCCATGACGGCAATTTCATAGCTGCGCGTCAATTCGGCCATGGCATTCAGATACCGCGCCTGCACGGGCTGTTCGACCAATTCGCAGCCCACATCCTGCAACCCCATCAGGCCCCAGCGGGCATCGGCCAGCGACCATGCCTGATTGACATCCACACGGATACTGGCGCTGTCACCCAGCGCCGCCTTGATCCGGCCCACATGGGCCACATCATCGCGCACTGTGCGCTTGCCGATTTTCAGCTTGAAGATGTTGTGGCGGCGCAAGGCGATCATCTGCTCTGCTTCGGCAATATCGGTATCGGAATTGCCAGAGGCCAGCGTCCATGCCACAGGCAAATCCTGCGCGATCTGCCCCCCGAACAGTTGCGCGACAGATACGCCCAGCCGTTTGCCCAAAGCATCCCAAAGCGCCATTTCGATGGCGGATTTCGCAATCCGGTTGCCGCGTGCATGCCGATCCATCAGCGCCAGAGCCTGGGTGATCCCATCTGCCTTTTGCCCGATCAGGGCCGGGGCAAGATAGGTTTCAATGGCCGAAACAATGCTTTCGGGGCTTTCGGGGCAATAGCTTAGCCCGCCAATGGTTGTGCCCTCGCCAATCCCCTCAGACCCGTCCGAGCAGCGCAGGCGCACAATCACGGCAGATTGCGTGCGCATGGTTGTCATCGACAGGACATGCCCGCGAATGGTGGGGATATCGAGGATAAAGGCGTCTATCTGGTCGATCTTGGGCACGTTTGTCACCGCTTGTCTGGAATTGCTTGCGGTGGAGAATGTGCCGAGAGAGGGCGCGCTGTCGATGCTGGGCCGGGTCTTGGGTGATACCCTGAGCGAGAGGGGCGCGTCTCTGGCATGTCAAGGCCAGATCATGCCCGCTTGTCGCGCTTGGCCCGGCTTGCGGCGCTATACGGCGCTATAGCAATCCCCAATCCTCGTAATCGCTGACCAGCAGATGAGTAGGGGCCGTATCTTCCTGCACTGTCGCAAAACGGCCAATTGGCGCGCGAAAGATATTGTCGGTCTTGTCGTCATTGACGGTTGAAACCTCGCCTATCAGCACATCGCCCCCCTCGCCCCAGAAGGCATGCCAATCGCCGGGCATAAGCGTCACGGATTCGCCGGGCCGCAGGCGCAGCTTTTCCCCCGGCGCAAATTCGCGCGCGATCCCGTCACACCAGACGCGCCCGCCGCGATCCGGGGCAAAGCCGCCCGCATCATCAGAGCCAAACAGCTCTACCACCAGCGTAGCCCCGCCGCGATTGATGATATCCTCGGCCTTGATCACATGGGTATGCATGGGCGATAGCTGATCTTGCCGCGAAATCAGCAGTTTTTCAGCGTAGCACATGCCGCCGCCGCGTTGCAGATCGGCCAACCGCCCATTGCGCAGGGTGAACAGGAACAGGCCCATTGCCGCAAAATCGCCCGCGCCGTAATCGGTGATATCCCAGCCGCACCCGGCCTCTATCAGATGCTGCGCAACATGTTTTTGCGCGACAAATTCCTCTGGCGTCCAATAGGCGAAGGGCGGCAGCGTAAATCCATACTCGCGGATCATGTCATCCGCCGCGCCCATGATGTCATTGATCTGGCTGCGTTTCATGCGGCACCCTCTTTCCCGGAACGGCCAGCACCCGCGCGGCCCCTGCATGCCCTGACTGCCGCCAAGCCGTGCCGTGGTCAAGAGGGCCTGAGATGCGGGCCGATGTCATGATACATA
>JAIUNA010000170.1 GCA_022565265.1 Roseinatronobacter sp.
CATGTGCGCAATGACCCGATGGGCGCTGTGGGGGCTCGGTATACGGCGGCGCAGGGGGTTTCGGTGCTGCACCCTATGGGTTGGGATGCTTTTGGCCTGCCTGCTGAAAATGCCGCGATGGAACAGGGTGGCCACCCCAAAGACTGGACATATGGCAATATTGCCGTGATGCGCGACCAGATGAAGCCTTTGGGCCTGTCGATAGACTGGAGCCGCGAATTTGCCACCTGCGACCCGGAATATTACGGCCAGCAACAGGCGATGTTCATTGATATGCTGCATGCCGGTTTGGTGTATCGCAAGAATGCCGTGGTGAACTGGGACCCGGTGGATATGACGGTTCTGGCCAATGAGCAGGTGATCGATGGCAAGGGCTGGCGCTCTGGCGCAGAGGTGGAGCGGCGCGAGCTGACGCAGTGGTTTTTCAAGATTTCCGAGTATTCGGCAGAATTGCTGGAGGCGCTGGAGGGGTTGGAGAACTGGCCCGAAAAGGTGCGTCTGATGCAGCGCAACTGGATCGGGCAATCGCGGGGCCTGCAATTTGCGTTTTCCACGGTGGGGGCGCCAGAGGGGTTTGACAGGATAGAGGTGTATACCACGCGGCCCGATACGCTGATGGGGGCCTCTTTTGTCGGTATATCGCCGGATCATCCCTTGGCCAAGCAGTTGGAACGCCATGATCCAGACGTGGCCGCTTTTGTGGCCGATTGCCGCAAGATGGCCACCACCGAGGAAGCGCTGGAAAAGGCCGAGAAGAAGGGCTTTGATACCGGAATTCGTGTGCGCCATCCGTTTGATAACGCTTGGGAATTGCCTGTCTATATCGCAAATTTCATCCTGATGGATTACGGCACGGGCGCGATTTTCGGCTGTCCGGCCCATGACCAGCGCGATCTGGATTTTGCGCGCAAATACGGGTTGCCGCACCCTGATGTGTTTGTGGCGCTGGAAGATGACACGCCTGTAACCGACACGGCCTTTGTACCGCCCAAGACAGAGCCAGTGCGCTATCTGCGCGGATTCGCGGGCGATGAGGTGCAGACCGGCGCGCAGGCCGTAGAGGCCGCGATCAGCTTTTGCGAATCGCAAGGGGTGGGGCATGGGGTGACGCAATACCGGTTGCGCGATTGGGGCCTGTCGCGCCAGCGCTATTGGGGCTGCCCGATCCCGGTTGTGCATTGCGCCAGTTGCGGTGTGGTGCCAGAGGCGAAAGAAAACCTGCCCATCCGCCTGCCTGATGATGTGAGTTTTGACCAGCCGGGCAACCCGCTGGATCGTCACCCCACATGGCGCGACTGCGCTTGCCCCAAATGCGGCGCACCCGCGCGGCGCGAAACTGACACGATGGATACATTCGTGGATTCCAGCTGGTATTATGCCCGCTTCACCAGCCCCCAAGCGCCCACGCCCACCAATGCCGAAGATGCGGCCTATTGGATGAATGTGGATCAGTATATCGGCGGGATTGAACATGCGATTTTGCACCTGCTTTATTCGCGCTTCTTTGCGCGGGCGATGGTGAAAACCGGGCATTTGCCAGAGACTGCGCGCGAGCCGTTCAATGCCCTGTTCACGCAAGGGATGGTGACGCATGAGATATACACCACCCAAGATGCGCGGGGCCGTGCCATTTACCACCTGCCCGAAGAGGTGGAAGATGGAAAGCTGAAGGCCACGGGGCAGGCGGTGCGGATCATCCCGTCTGCCAAGATGTCGAAATCCAAGAAGAATGTGGTTGATCCTGTCAATATTATCAGTGCCTTCGGGGCGGATACTGCGCGCTGGTTTGTGATGTCTGACAGCCCGCCCGAACGCGATGTGGAATGGACAAGTGCGGGCGCAGAGGCCGCGTTCAAACATCTGGGCCGCGTCTGGGCTTTGGGCGCGCGGATTGCCGGGATGGCAGATGGCACCCCCACAGAGGGCGATACTGATCTGATGCGCGCGCTGCACCGTGCGATTGCCGATTGCACCAAGGCCATCGAGAATTTTGCCTTCAACAAGGCGATTGCAGAGCTTTACGCCTTCACCAATATCCTGTCCAAATCCAAGGCCAGCGGCGTAGCGCAAAAAGCGGCCATGCGCGGGCTGGCGCAGTTGATGGCGCCCATGGTTCCGCATCTGGCCGAAGATATCTGGGCGCGGCTGGGCGGGGCCGGGCTGGTGGTCCAGGCCCCCTGGCCCAAGGCCGACCCGGCGCTGTTGCAGCGTGACAGCGTGATTCTGCCTATCCAGATAAATGGCAAGCGGCGCTCGGAGATAGAGGTTCCTGCCGATATGCCAAAGGAAGAGGTTGAAAAACTGGCGCTGGCGGATGATGCTGTGATCAAGGCATTGGCGGGCGGTGTGCCCAAAAAGCTGATCGTGGTTCCGGGGCGGATTGTGAATGTTGTTGTCTGATCGCAGACGCCTGCTTCTGGCCCTGGCCGCCCTGCCTGTGGCGGCCTGTGGTTTTGCGCCCGCCTATGCGCCGGGTGGGGCAGGGCTGGCCCTGCGCGGGCAGGTGCGCGCCGCCGATCCTGTCACCTCTGGTGATTTCGATTTCGTGGCAGGGCTGGAAATCCGCCTGGGCCGCGCTGCTGCCCCGCGCTATGATCTGTCATACCAGATTACCACCTCAGAACGGGGCGCGGCCCGCGTGGCGGGTTTGGGCGAAACGCGCATTACACTGTTTGGGAGTATCACCTACCGCCTGACAGAGCGCATAACAGGCGCGGTTGTGTCAGAAGGCAGTTTGCGCGATTTCACCAATTATTCCACCACCGACACCCAGCTTGCGACGCTGCGCGCGCAAGAGGATGCACAGGCGCGGCTGATGCGGATTCTGGCCGATCAGGTGGCTGCGCGCCTGTTGGCTGCCTTGGCGGAATGAAGCTTTCCGCCCGCGATCTGGCCCGGCTGATTGCAACGCCCGACCCAAAGCTTGCCGGGTTGTTGATCTATGGGCAGGATGCCATGCGCGTGGCGCTGAAGCGGCAAGAACTGGTTGCCGCCATCATCGGCCCGCAAGGCGAGGGCGAAATGCGGCTGGAACGGTTGCCCGCGGCAGAGCTGCGCCGCAACCCCGCGCTATTGCTGGATGCGCTGAAGGCACAGGGGTTTTTCCCCGGCCCGCGCGTGGTGCTGCTGGAAGATGCCACAGATCAGGCGGCCGATTCGGTGGCCACTGCCTTGGCCGATTGGCAGGCAGGCGATGCGCAGCTTGTGACGACCGCAGGCGCGCTGAAAGCCACATCCAAGCTGCGCAAATTGTTTGAAGGCGCGCGCGCGGCCGGGGCGGTGGCCCTCTATGATGATCCCCCCACCCGCGAAGAGATCGAGGCCGGTTTGCGCAAATCCGGGCTGGAGCAGGTGGGGCCAGAGGCCATGCGCGATCTGGTGGCGCTGTCGCGCATGCTTGATCCGGGCGATTTCCGGCAGATGCTGGAGAAAATCGCGCTTTATAAATATGGCGATGCCACACCGCTTGCGCCTGAAGATATTGCCGCTGTTGCCCCTGTCAGTCTGGAAGCGGCGGTGGATGATTTGCTCGATGCCGTGGCCGAAGGCCAATCGGCGCTGATTGGCCCGCTTTTGGTGCGGTTGCAGGCCCAAGGCGTGGCGGCGGTGACACTGGCCATCATGGCTATGCGCCATTTTCGCAGCCTGCATGCCATTTCCTGCGATCCCGGTGGGCCATCGGCGGGTATTCAGAAAGCGCGCCCGCCCATTTTTGGCCCGCGTCGTGATAAAATGCTGGCACAGGCGCAAAATTGGGGTTTGGCGCGGCTGGAACGCGCCTTGGCCGAACTGGTGGCCGCTGATCTGACTTTGCGTTCGGCCTCGAACGCGCCCAGCATGGCGGTTATGGAACGCGCGCTTATCCGGCTGGCTATGCTGGTGCGGCGCTAGGGGTTTTGGTGTCACAGAGGGTACGAAAGGGCAGGTTAGAGCAGGTTGGGGACAGTCACTCTCTCCCCGGCCAATCCCCGCACCAAAGCCCGGTTAACACGGGGCGAAGCCCCGCCGGGCAGCGCCCGACCGCCCCTTGGGCGGGCGCTTTGCTGCCACCTGCGCGGGGCTTGAGGTCACGGGAGATTGTGCCATAAAGTGCAGACCACAAATGTGAGAGCGCCCACCCGCGGCCGGGCGCTGCCCAGTGTTGCAAGGTTTTGCGAGAGATGGCCTCTCAATGAACGCGACTGCCCGGCGATGCGCGGCGGCCTTCGGCTTTGATTCCGCGCAGGGCAATCAGCCCTAACCGTCTGCCCCCCGCAAAGCTGCGCCTCATGGCGGAACCTTCTGCTAGATGCTGAACACTGGCGGTTTTCATGCCACACAAGAGTCCCGTGGCGGCGACCTTCAGCCTTTATTGCCGAGCTTGGCGCAGAATTGAGCCGCTGCGCGAATTGGCGCTGTATCAGCTCTTCCCGCCAGACGGCCTTCATGCCAAACTTGGCCATCCGGGGTGAACTCGCAAAAGGGCAGGCGCCATGTATACTGTAATCGGCAAGGCCAACAGCCGCGCTACCCGTGTTTTGTGGATGCTGGAGGAATTGGGGCAGGGCTACACCCATGTGCCTGCCGCGCCACAATCTCAGGGGGTTGTCAGTTTCAATCCCGCAGGCAAAGTGCCTGTGCTGATTGAAGATGGCACGCCAATCACCGATTCGACCGCGATTATCCAATATCTGGCCGATAAGCATGGCGCGCTGACATTTCCGGCTGGCACGCTGGATCGTGCGCGGCAAGATAGTCTGACGCAATTTCTGTTGGATGAATTTGATTCCGCCCTCTGGATGGCCGCGCGCCACAGTTTTATCCTGCCGCAGGAATTGCGCCAATCCGCGATCAAGGAATCGCTGGTCTGGGAATTTACCAATAGCCAGAAAACGCTTGTGCACCGTCTGGGTGACGGCCCGTTTCTGATGGGCGCACAGATGACAGTGCCAGATATCATCCTGACCCATTGCGGGATCTGGGCGCGGGTGGCGAAATTTGCTGTCACAGAGGCCAAGCTTGGCGCGTATCTGGAGCGTATGACCGCCCGCCCCGCCCTTGCGCGCGTGCTCACGGCGATGGGGTAGGTTTGACGGTCTTGTCGCGGGTGGGTGACGAGGTGGGGACGGTCGGCAAAACCCGCCCCTGCTGTCACCTCCGCAAGGGATCTGCCGGATATGTGCCCAGAATGCGCAGATAAGAGGTGAAATACCGCAACTCTTCCAGCGCAAGGGCGACATTGGGGTCTTCGGGGTGGCCTTCGATCTCGGCAAAGAACTGGGTGGCGGTGAATGACCCATCCACCATATAGCTTTCCAGTTTGACCATGTTCACACTGTTGGTGGCAAATCCGCCCATCGCTTTATACAGCGCCGCCGGAATGTTGCGCACGCGAAAGAGAAAGCTGGTCATCATCCCATGATCGCCCCGGCGCGTGAAATCTGCCGCGCGCGCCATGATCAGAAAGCGCGTGGTATTGTCGGGCCTGTCCTCTATGTGCCGGGCCAGCACATCCAGCCCGTAAATCTGGGCCGCCATTTCGCTGGCAAGGGCGGCCTGCGCCGGATCGCCGCGCTCTGCAATCTCGCGCGCGGCGCGGGCATTGTCGGAACTGATAACACCCTTGATCGCATGGGAGTGCAGGAATTTGCTGCATTGAGGCAAGATCACCACATGCCCATGCGCTTCGCGCACCTGATCAAGGGTTGCGCCCTTTACCCCCAGCAGATTGACATGCACGCGCACAAAGGCTTCATCCACGATATGCAGCCCGCTTTCGGGCAGCAAGGAATGCACATCGGCCACCCGCCCATAGATGGAGTTTTCGACCGCCACCATGCCCAGATCGGCCCGCCCCTCGCGCACGGCGGCCATGGTATCGTGAAAGGTGACGCAGGGCAGAGGGGTGTAATCGGGCCGCGCATCGGCGCAAGCCTGATGCCCATATGCGCCCAATTCCCCTTGGAATGCGATTTTGCCAGTCATGTTTCCGCTCACAATGCCTGTCTATTGCCCAAATGGGCCTTATGTCGCGGTAACTACCGCTTGAAAACAGTAAGGGGAAGCGGATAGATAAGCGCAAACTCGCTGGGCTACGGGATTGCGATATGTTTGACACAATGGTTCTCACCAAGGCAGTGGCCGCGTTTTGTGGCGCGCTTCTGGTTTTTCTTTTAGGCAACTGGGCGGCAAGTGCCATCTATGTGCCGCGCAATGCTGGCGCAGAGCAGGCCTTTATCATTGATACGGGCGCAAATGATGTCGCGGCAGAGCCTGTGGCCGAACTGAGCTTCGAGGAAGCTTTTGAGATTGCAGATGCCAGCGCCGGATCGCGCCTGTGGTCGCAATGCCGCGCTTGCCACGCGCTCGAAGCCGGGCGCAACGGGGTTGGCCCCTATCTGCATGGGGTTGTGAATCGCTCCATCGGTGCGGTTGCCGGGTTCAACTATTCCGGTGCGCTGGCGCAAGCGGGCGATGTCTGGGCGCCAGAAGTGCTGGCAGAATTCCTGCTTAACCCAAATGCCCTGACGCCGGGCACATCCATGAGCTATCGGGGCATGTCTTCGGTGCAAGACCGCGCCAATCTGATTGCCTATATCGAAAGCGAAAGCTGAGGGTTTTTGCCTTTAGAAACTATTTGCAGGCCGCCTGTTCTTCGGGCGGCCTGTTTTCTTTTCTTCAAACGCAATCAAATTACCTTGTCTGAAGCGCGAAACCCTTGCGCATCTGGTGACACAGACCCACAAACACTGGATAAGAGAGACAAGATCAGCCGGAAACAAGGCGACAACAGGAGGAATTGCCCGTGCCCCATTCAGCCGTCATGCCTGCCACAGGATTTCGGACATTCAGTTTGCGCCGCTGCGCCAGTGCGTTTGGCCTGTGTCTGGCCCTTGCGCTGCCTGCAACCGCGCAGGATGCGCCAGAGATTATCCGCACCTATGGGTATTCCTTTTACGGGGATCTAAGCTACGCGCCGGATTTCGAGCATCTGCGCTATGTGAACCCGGATGCGCCCAAGGGTGGCATGATCGCAATCTCGGCGCAGGGCACGTTGGATTCCATGAACCCCATTCCCCGGCGCGGGCGGGCTGGGGTGATGTCTGCGTCCATTTATGAAAGCCTGCTGGAAAC
>JAIUNA010000171.1 GCA_022565265.1 Roseinatronobacter sp.
AACCCGTAACGGGCCAATGTAACCTGCGTTACAGTAACATGCTGCGCGGCCATTTTCGCGGCCACATCGATCAACGGGGCAGACAGGCAGAAAAGCACCATGAATCCCACGCCAAGGGGCACTCGGTCGATCTGAATAGCGGCAAGGGGTGGGGCAGCCATGTCTTCATTCTCATCAAGCTGGTCATGTTCGCGCTGACCATCTGCCGAACATGCCATTGATACAAGGCAAGAAAGACAGAAGGCGCACGAAAGCTGGCGATGCTGTTGACGTGGCAAGCCTGAGATCGGTTGCCGCGCGCGGCTTTCACTCAGACAAGCAGGCGTTGGGCCAAGCTGGCCGCCCCGCGCGGTGTCCCTGTACCTTTGGCCGCGATGACATCGCGTCCGGTCGCCTGTGACACCGCCGCAACAAAAGCGGCGCTGGCCGCAAATGGCCCTTCAAGATAGATTGGCCCGTCGGCGCCTATCGCCTGCAGGCGCTGTGCTGCGCGCATGCCAAGCTCTGTGTCGATGTGATCGACATTGCCGCCGCGTGCAAGCGCCACATCGCGCTCGCGCCCGCCCATGAAGCGGGCCGTTGGGACTGGGCGGCCATCCATCGCGATATTGACAAGCATGTCTTGCGTGGGATCAAGCATTTTGCGCTTACTGCCCAATGCCATTGCGATGATCCATGTCCCGGTAGACAAGATACCGCAGGGTGTGTTCTTCAGATATGCCAAGAGCGAAGCGTTGCTGTCATGGATACCTGTCAGGACCTGCGTACTGGCCGACAGCCCTGTGACGCGGGCAATCTCTGGCAGAATGGGGCCAAGCACCCCATCCGCAGGCCGCAGCGGTGGCAAAAGCTGATCCCAGCCCCGCATGCGGGCCAAAGATGATGCCGCCGAGCTTTCGGGGCACCAAAGATCGGTATGACAGCCTAGCGATGTGACTTCTGCCGCAGCGATACCGCAAAGGCGCCATGCCCACCATTGCGGCCACATCAGCAAACGTGCCGCCCGTGACATGGCTTTGGGATAGCGATCCTCCAGCCAATGCAATTGTGCCCCCAGATTCAGCCCAGCGGGCAGGGGGGGAGAGCCGGTTTCTGAAAAGGGCGGGGGGCGATAGGTGGCGCGCGTGTGATCGGGGCCATCATGTTCATAATCCAGCACAGGCAGGGCAAGTTCACCCTGCCCATCTACCAGCGCGGCGCATGCCCCATGTGTGACCGGCACAATCGCGCGAATCCTTGGTGCCATCTCCGACAACGCGCCCAAAACAAAAGCCACAAGCGCCTCTGTCGCGAAATGCGGATAGGGCGGCCCGGACAAGACAAGGTTCTTGTGCCGCCGTTCTGTCAGTTCAGCTCCATTCGGCCCGACCAGAACAACCTTGGCATTCGTCTTGCCAATATCGATGGTGGCGATGCAGTCGCGGGGGTCTTTCAAGGCCTTCTCCACATGCAATTGTGCCGTGCGGTGTTCATTGGCCCGCATCCTCTCCGCGTGCGCGGGCCTCGCCGGTCGATACCGAAACAAGGCGCACACCGGACGCTTCGATCATCGCGGCATCTTTATCAGTGATGCCGTCATCTGTGATAAGGGTGTGCACCCGTTCAAGCGGGCACAGAACAAGGCTTGAGCGGTTTTTGAACTTGGTACTATCGGCAAGCACGATAAGCTCATCTGCGCGCGCCATCAGCTTTTCTTCCGCGCGGATCAGCAATGGGTCAACCTCCATCACGCCGACAGGGGCCAGCCCATGGCAGCCCATGAACATGCGTTTTGCCCAGAAATGCCCTGTCGCATCATCCTGAAAGCTGGACAGGACGATGTTTTGTTCCCGGTAGATCGCGCCGCCGGGCATCAGCAACTGGTTTTGGGAATGCTGCATCAGATGAGTTGCGATCGGGAGGGAATTGGTCAGGATTTTGAGCTTTTTTGATGCAAGGAAATGCACCAGCTCGTAGGTTGTGGTGCCGCCATTTATGATGATCGGCTCGCGTTCGGCGCACATGGCTGCTGCCGCCCGCTCAATCGCAACTTTCTCGGCCTTGCGCAGTTCCGCATTTACCAGATAGGGGCGCCCTGCAAGAGCGGGAAATTGCTGTGGCTCTATCGCCTCTGCCCCGCCCCGGATTCTGCGCAGTTGTCCGGCGGCATCCATTGCAGCAATGTCTCGGCGTACTGTCGCTTCGCTGGAGCCTGTCATTTCCACCAGATCCGCGACCGTTGCTACGGCGCGATCCTGCACTGCGCTGAGTATGACGCGACGACGATCTCGCTCATGCACCTGGCGTTCTCCTGCGAATTATTTCTTGTCAGTGCTGACAGAATGCCACAGTGGCTTTGGTGCATGAAGCGCTCATGATTGATTTTGATTGCTCTTGATCGACTATGATTGAGCTGCCTGCGATTCTTGTGCGCGCGACTGGCCCAACCACGCGCAAGAGGATCGGTAAAAGCAGTACGGCACGAGGCTGCTTGCCCGCACGGTTATCAGATTCACTTTCGCCTGAATTGAGGGCGCGGGAAAAGAGTCGCCCACCAGTCACATGGACAGGCTTGCCTGCCAAACCAGCGGTAATTGCTGTATCCTGCACCTGATATAAGAAAACAGTACCAAGGCATTTGCCTTGATAAAGCAGGCCTTACAGAATTTAATGGTGCCCCCACACGGACTCGAACCGCGGACCTACTGATTACAAATCAGTTGCTCTACCAGCTGAGCTATAGGGGCCTTGGAGCGTGAAATAGGCAGATTCTCTGGCAGAGTAAAGATGAAATTCTGTCTTTTTCTGCGGAAATTTGTCTTGCGCTGTACAGGGCGTGTTGCCTTGGCCTGTCAGGGCCTTGGTGGTGCCGCTTGGGCGAAGGAATCGATGATCGTCATAGCCTCTTGCGCGGTTTCAGCAAACTGAAACAGGGCCAGATCTTCCGGGTTTATCGTGCCCGCATCTGCGAGAGCATCCCAATTGATGATCTGTGTCCAGAAGTCACGGCCAAAAAGGATGAAAGGCATGGGCCGCATGCGTTTTGTCTGGATCAATGTCAGTGTTTCGAACAATTCGTCCAAGGTGCCAAAGCCGCCGGGAAAGACCGCAATAGCCCGCGCACGCATCAGGAAATGCATCTTGCGGATGGCGAAATAGTGGAAATTGAAGCACAGTTCCGGGGTTATATAGGCATTGGGCACTTGTTCGCGAGGCAAGACGATGTTCAGCCCGATGGACATCCCGCCCGCATCTTGCGCACCGCGATTTCCCGCCTCCATCACCCCCGGCCCGCCGCCTGTTACAATCACATCTTCGCGCCCGCCACATGCAAGCGAGCGCAGTGTGATCAGCCGCGCAAACTCGCGTGCGATATCGTAGAAGGGGGCAAGGCGGGCGAGGGTTTGTGTCCGGGCGTTTTGCGCCTCCTCTGGCCGGGGAATACGCGCACCGCCGAACATGACCACGGTTGAGGAGATTCCATGTTCATTCATCAGGATCTCTGGCTTGAGCAATTCCAGCTGAAGCCGCACAGGCCGCAAGTCATCACGCAGCATGAAATCCGCATCGGCAAAGCCCAACCGATAGGATGGGTCGCTTGTCTGGCGTGTCTTTGGGGTCTCATCCAGCGTGCGAATGTCTTGCCCGGCATCCGGGAAAGGATGGAATTTGTGATCTGTCATTTCAGGGCCCGATCCGCTTTGCCTGCTCTGCCACGATTTGTCGGCGTTGCCTTAGGCGGCAGCATGGCCCGCAAATCACATCGGCGCAACCATCTGGCAATGTTTTTGCTGTAGCCATCGCGCGATATCATCAACGAGGAGTTATGCAATGTCTGTTAACGACGCGCTGTTGCGGCGTATCCTCTCAACCCCGGACGACATCCCTTCGGCACCGCTGGCGCTCAAGCTGCTTGTCAATCGGTTGCGCATTCAGATTCGCGCAAATCCGTCCTTCCTCACAGGCGGGGTTGCAGAGCTGCGCGACCACCTGAGGCAAAATCCCCAGTCGCGGGCGATCTTCGCCACGCTCTGACCGGTTTGAATTGGAAAAAACATGAAAAATGAATTACTTACACTGGAAGAAGCCGCAGAACGCATTGCCGCAGGCGCTGTTATGTCAATTGCCGGAGAGGCAAATTTATTGGCGCAACTTCCCAAAGGCCAGTGGATTGGCGGCAGCACTGTGTATTTCATGACGGCGCAAGGTGGCGCGGTGGAACGCACGCGGCTTTTTTGTTCGATCTTCCCAGAGGGCACGCAGGCAACCGCCCGATATGTGCCCATCGAGGCGCTTTCATCTATCCCTGAAGGCTATAAATCCGGTGGTGTCTCGCTTGTTATCATTCCTGCGTTTTCGCAGGCGCATGCGCGTTTTGCCCAAGATGGCGCAGATTACCCGCATCTGTTTGATCAGCCTTTGCTGGGCTGGATCAGTGGGGTGCATCTGGAGGAGATTGGCGTGGTAAAGCCCGTGGTCTTTGATGGCGCAACCGGACAGCGCCATGAGGATGGGGCTGTTTTGCTGCATATCCTTACTGCCCATGCGGCAGAGCCGAAGCTTGATATCATCAATATTTTCCAGCAGGGCACGGATGAGGATTTGGTTTTCACCTTCCCGGAGGTGGGTTTTGGCGCCACGACCGCGCAGGTACATGGCAAGGATGTGAATCTGGCGGCCTATCTGACTGAAAAAGCGGTGGATACCCGTTTGCCCCTGGTGGCAAACTATGCGGGCGCGATGATCAATGTTTCGTTTCAGAATGTTGATCTGGCCGCAGGCAAGGTGGATTTCTACGCGCCGGTTTTTCCGGGGGTCGAATATCGGCTGGCAGCGCCACAAGGTGATTATGCGCAAAGTTTTAGCGCTCAGGCCGGTGCTGGCGGTGCGGCTATGCTGTCTTGCAACTGCATTCTCAATTATCTTTACGGTGCGTTGGAGGGCAAGACGACAGGCGGGTATACTGGCCCCGTCACCTTTGGCGAAATTGCCTATATCTTGCTGAACCAGACGCTGGTGAAGCTGGAACTCGCGGCCTGAGCCGGTGAGGGCGGCCTTGTGCCGCCCGTTTCCCCCGACCGTTTCCCCCGCTCGATGGCCCCTTTCGGACTGGCTGTACCAGAACAGATTGCCCCCATGGGTGCCTTTGGCTATAGCCGGGGGAAATGCTGTTTCCGGAGGAACCATGTCACATACCGAACTTGAAGCCGCCATCGAAGCCGCCTGGGAGGCGCGCGATACAATCACCCCCGCAAGCACAGGCCCGGCCCGCGAGGCGATCGAGGCCACATTGAACGCGCTTGATACCGGCGCGTTGCGCGTGGCCGAACGGCGCGAGAGCGGCGAGTGGCATGTCAATCAATGGGCCAAGAAAGCCGTGCTTCTGGGTTTTCGCATCAAGGATATGGAAGCCCATTCTGGCGGCCCGCAAGGCGGCGGCTGGTGGGATAAGGTTGACAGCAAATTCAAGGGCTGGGATGGCGCGCGCTGGAAAGAGGCATGCTTTCGCGCTGTGCCCAATGCTGTGGTGCGCAAATCGGCCTATATTGCGCCGGGCGTTGTTTTGATGCCATCTTTTGTCAATCTGGGCGCCTATGTCGATAGCGGCACGATGGTCGATACCTGGGCCACAGTGGGCAGTTGTGCGCAGATTGGCAAGAATGTCCATTTGTCGGGTGGTGTGGGCATTGGCGGCGTGTTGGAACCGATGCAGGCTGGCCCCACGATCATCGAGGATAACTGCTTTATCGGCGCGCGTTCCGAAGTGGTGGAAGGCTGTATCATCCGCGAAGGCTCTGTTCTGGGGATGGGTGTGTTTATTGGCCAATCCACCAAGATCGTGGATCGCGAGACAGGCGAAGTGATGTATGGTGAAGTGCCGCCCTATTCGGTGGTGGTGGCAGGCTCCATGCCGTCCAAAAACGGGGTTAACCTGTATTGTGCTGTTATCGTGAAGCGCGTGGATGAAAAGACGCGTTCCAAAACCGGGATCAACGAGTTGCTGCGCGACTGATCGGCGCGCAAAGGGGCCTTTCCAAGGGGGGCAACCCCCTTGGGGCGGGTAGGTTGAAGGGCGACAGCCCTTCAGGCCCCCGCTTCACGCACGCGGCGCAGCGGCGCGGCGCAAGCGGTCATTGATCGCAGCGCCAAGGCCGGTTTCCGGCACAGGGGCCACGGCAATCGGGCGGCCCAATGCATCGGCCTCATGCAGCACGGCGAAAAGCCGCGCGGCGGCCTCTGCCGGATCGCCAGTTTGCGACAATGAGAAATCCGCGCCCGCGCAATCCGGCCCGAACCCGATCCAGACCTCTCCGGGGTTTGAGGCTGTCACATTCAGGCGCACTGCGGCGCGTGGGGCGTAATGCGAGGCCAACTGCCCCGGCGCTGTGATCTTGCCGCCCGCATCTGTGGCCAAGCGCGCGCCAAGCGCTGTTTCCAGCGCCTCGCGGCTTATCCCGCCCGCGCGCAACAGCACGGCGCGCGGCCCGTCAAACCCCACAATCGCGGATTCCAGCCCCACGGCACAGGCCCCACCATCCAGAATCGCCGCAATCCGGCCCGACAGGCCTGCGCGTACATGCGCGGCCGTGGTTGGGCTTATCTGGCCCGATGGATTGGCCGAAGGCGCGGCCACTGGCCCGCCAAATTCCGCCAGCAATGCGCGGGCCACCGGATGGGCGGGCAGGCGGAGTGCGACAGTTTCCAGCCCCGCCGTTACAGCAGGGGCCAAGCCATGCCCTGCGCGCAAAGGGGCCACCAAAGTCAGCGGCCCCGGCCAGAATTGTGCGGCCAGCTTTAGCCCCGCCTCTGGCAGGGCTGCCAGCGCAAGTGCGGCGTCCAGATTGGCCAGATGTACAATCAGCGGGTTATGCGCAGGCCGCCCCTTGGCCGCAAAAATACGCGCCACCGCATCGGGGTTGCGGGCATCACCTGCCAGACCGTAAACAGTTTCTGTGGGTATGGCCACCAGCCGCCCCGCGCGCAAAAACGCGGCCGCCTGTGCCAGCCCCGCCGCATCCGGTGCAAGGGTTTGCGTTTGCTCGAATGGTTCAGTCATTTATGTTACGGCGCGTTTTGGTTCTCGATCTCAGCCTTGGCCGGTATGACAGGGGCTGTGCGCCT
>JAIUNA010000172.1 GCA_022565265.1 Roseinatronobacter sp.
GCGTGCAATTCCCTCTGGCAGGGCAGCATGCGCCACCACATCGGGCAGATCGAACAAAGACAGCTCCAACCCCGGATAGCGGGCGCGCACGGCGCGCAGAAACATTCCCGTTCCTCCGCCGACATCCAAGAGCTTGCGCGCGCCTTTCCGGGTGATGTGGCGCAGCGCTTCTTGCGCTACCAAATGCTGGCTTTCGGCCATAAGCCGCGAATAGCGGGCGGTCTGCTCTGGGTCTGTTGCGCCCCCGGCACCGAAAACATAGGGCCAGAACCCGGCCAGCTTGGGGCGCGTCTGGCCACGGATAAAGGCCACAGGATCGGCAAGATCATCATAAAGAACATGATGATGGCGCACCATATCGGCCAGTCCCGGCACAGCCAGAAAGGCCGCACCACGCCGCGCCAATGCAAACCGCGCGCCCTTGCGCGTCAGAAGCCGCATCGCCGCACCGGCCTGCAACAGAATCACCATGCGCGCGGGCGGCACTTCGCAGCGCGCGGCCAAAGCTTCGGCCGTGGCCGGGCCATCGGCCAGCTTGTGCAACACGCGCAATTCAACCAGCGCCGTCAGCATCTGGCTTTGCACAAATCCTTGCATAAGATCGAAAATCGCGCGCCCCTCGGCCCGCGCGATCCCGCGCAAACCCGGCACGCGCAGCGACAGCGCCTGAAACCACGGCGCGGCCACCAGCCGATTGAAAAACCCCACAGGGCGAAAGGCGGGCGCGGGGCTGTCTGTCACAGCGCTACACCCGGACAGGGGCAACCGGGGTCATGCGTTCGGCATAGAGCCGCACCAACTGGGCAAGCTGCCCTTCGCCGGGGCAAGAGGGGATCGAAGAAATCGCCCCGCTCAGAATATCCTGCAAATGCTTGATCGCGCCTTGCACGCCATATTCCTCTACGGCAGAGGGGCGCTTGTTGAGCACATCTTGCCCGACAGGCTTGCCAAGGGCCGCTTCATCATACAGCGCATCGCGCAAATCATCGGCCACCTGAAACGCCTCGCCAATGCGCGCGCCCAGTTCCACCCATGGCTCTGGCTCATGCCCGGCAGCCTGCGCGCCCATCTGGGTGGCGGCCACAAACAGGGCTGCCGTTTTGGAACGATGATAGGCGCCCAGATCGACCTTGGCCTCGCTCTCCCAGCCCTGACCGGCGCAAATGCCATGCGGCATGCCAGTATGACGGGCCAAAAGCCGCGTCAGGCGCAGGGCGCGTGCGGCGTCTGTATCTGGCACATCGGCCAGCAGATCAAAGGCCGCGATAATCAGGCTATCGCCAGCAAGCACGGCCAAAGGCTCGGAATAGGCCAGATGCACAGTTGGCTTGCCGCGCCGGAAATCTGCATTGTCAAAGGCGGGCAGATCATCATGTACAAGGCTGGCGCAATGGATCAACTCCAGCGCTGTGGCGGCGCGATCTGACAGATCGGGCCTGTCATCGCCGCAGGCTTTGGCCACGGACAGGCAAATCGTGGGGCGAATCCGCGCACCACCGGGGGTGACAGCATAATTCAGCGCCGAGGCCAGACGCGCCGGGACACTGCCCTCTGGCGTATCTGCCCCCTGTGCACGCGCTATGGCCTGTGTCATGGCTCTGTCGATACGTTTGCTCAGCTCCATAGCGCCCTCATCCGGTTGTGTCATACAATTTAGACAGGTAGTGTAAATTATACTGGACAGTTTCGGACAAAGAGTCAACAATTCCTGACATGAAGATGCAGAAAGACACTGTTCTTGTCATTGGCGCCGGAATGGGCGGGCTGGCGGCTGCCATCAGGCTGGCCGCTGCGGGACGCGATGTTACGCTACTAGAGGCGCAGGGCTGGCCGGGTGGAAAGATGCGCACCGTACCCAGCCCCGCCGGGCCAGTGGATGCCGGGCCAACGGTGCTGACATTGCGCGATGTGCTAGAGGATCTGTTCCAGACCGCGGGGGCAGAGATGAACACCCACCTGACCCTGACAGCCCTGCCGCTGCTTGCGCGCCATTTCTGGGCCGATGGCCTGCAACTGGATCTGTTTCCCAACGCCGAAGCGAATGCCCAAGCGATTGGTGCGGCCTTTGGCACACAGGCGCGGCATGAATTCACCCGCTTCGAGGCCGAGACACGCGCCCTCTATCGCGCCTTTGAAGGGCCGATCATGCGCAGCCCGCGCCCCCGCATTGGCGCGGCGGCGCGCGCCGCACTTACCCGGCCTGCGATTTTGCCATGGCTTGCGCCGGGGCGCAGCGTAAGCGCCATGCTGGACGCGCGCTTTACCGAACCGCGCTTGCGCCAGCTTTTCGGGCGCTATGCCACCTATGTGGGCGGCAATCCCATACTGGCCCCTGCCGTTCTGGGCCTGATCTGGCAGGCAGAGGCCGCAGGCGTCTGGGCCGTGCAAGGCGGCATGGCCGCCGTTGCGCAAGCTTTGGCGCGGGTTTTCGTGGCGCTTGGGGGCACGTTGCGCCTGAATACGCCTGTCAGCCGCATCCTCACACAGGGCGGCGGCGTTGGCGGGGTGCAGCTTGGCTGCGGCACAATCCTTCCGGCGGCACAGATCGTGTTCAATGGTGATCCCGCAGCCCTGCCCTTTTTGCTGGATAATCCCCGCTACGCGCCAAAGCGCCACCAGACCCAGCCACGCAGCCTGTCGGCAAATGTCTGGACATTTGCCGCCACAGTGCAGCCCGAAGGGCTGGGCCAGCAGGCGCTGGCCTATCACAGTGTTTTCTTTGCCGATGATCCCGCGCAGGAATTCGGGCCATTGGCCAAAGGCCGCACCCCCGCTGCACCTACGATCTATGTTTGCGCGCAAGACAGGCTTGGCGCGCAGCCCCTTGGCCCAGAGCGGTTTCAATTCATTCTCAACGCCCCCGCGCTTGCGCCGGGCGCACGCCATAGCAAGGACAGCCCATGCCCGACATCTCCGCTTTCCCGTCTGGCCCGGTTCGGCCTGCATCTGAACCCCACACCACTGCCACAGGCGCTGACACGCCCGCAGGATTTCGCGCGCCTGTTTCCGCACAGTCAGGGGGCGCTTTACGGGCTGTCGCCCAACGGGGCACTGGCCACATTCCAGCGCCCGACAGCGCGCACGCGGCTGGAGGGGCTATATCTGGCCGGGGGCGGGGTGCATCCGGGGGCGGGGGTTCCGATGGCGCTGATGTCGGGCAAACACGCAGCAGCGGCAGCGCTCAGCGACCGGATTTCAGCGCCCATGTTCCGCCCAATGGCTACGCCTGGTGGTATATCGACGGGATCAGCGATGACGGCGCGCGCGCCGTCTCGGTAATCGGGTTTATCGGATCAGTATTTTCGCCGTGGTATCGCTGGTCGGGACGGCGCGACCCGCAAAACCATTGCTGCATCAATGTCGCCACTTATGGCCCCCACGCCCGCTTCACCATGACAGACAGGGGCCGCCCCGCGCTGCGCCAATCGCAAGACGTGTTCGAGGTTGGCCCCTCGTCCATCCGCTGGGAAGGCGACAGGCTGGTGATAGAGGTGAATGAGGTTTCCTCACCCCCGCTGATTTCGCGCGTGCGCGGCACAATCACCCTGCACCCGGAGGCGCTGTTTGGCCAAAGCTTTGATCTGGCCCCGGATGGTAGCCATCGCTGGCAGCCCTTCGCCCCCATCGCGCGCATAGAAGTGGATTTGCAGCCGGGCCATAAATGGCAGGGGCATGGCTATTTCGATAGCAATTTCGGAGAGGCCGCGCTGGAAGATGATTTCAGCTATTGGACATGGGGGCGCTTTCCCAATCGCGGCGGCGCGGCGTGTTTTTATGATGCCACCTTGCGCGATGGCAGCATGGCAGCGACAGCGCTGCAATTCCACCCGGATGGGCGGCTGGAACATATCGCCCCCCCGCCGAAAACGCGCTTTGCGCGCAGCCTTTGGGCGGTGCGGCGCGAAACCCGCGCCGATGCGGGGTTTCAGCCCCGGCAGGAACTGGCCATGCTGGATGCACCCTTCTACACCCGCGCCGCCGTGCGCACGCGCATTGACGGGGTGGAAACTGTGGGCGTGCATGAGGCGCTGGATTTGCGCCGCTTCGCGCAGCCACTGCTAAAGCCCATGCTGGCTATGCGCGTGCCGCGCCGCAGGGGCTGGCAATTCGCAGATTGACACTGACAATGCCCCCCGGTGTGGCCACCCTGGATTCGCCACCGGCGCGGTGTCATGTCTGGCGAAGCGGGATATATGGCGAAGGCCTGGAATAGACAGCGCGGGGCGTTGACCCTCTACGCCTTGCGCGGTGGCAAAACTGCAAGCATCCAGCCCCGATCACGGAAATTACACCACGGACATATGCCCACTTGTGCGCCGCAAAAACGGCAGCACCAGTTGTGCTACGGCCTCCGGGGCCTCTTCATGCAGCAAATGCCCATAGCCTGCGATTTCGGCATAGGTTGCGCGCTGCATCCGCGCCGCCGCCTCGCGCGAGACACGGGCAGGAACCGCTTTGTCCTTGTCCGAGGCAATCAGCAGACAAGGCAGCATGATTTGCGGAAACCGTTCTATCAGCGGCTCCAGCTGCCATTGCGCCATCATGCCCAATGTCCCTTCCATATGGCGGGGATCACTGACAAGGCGCTGATACATCGTTACCGCATCCGCATCCAGATACGAGCCTGTGCCCTTGAGCAACCCTTCCACCTGCTTGCGCTTTGATGTCAGGCGCGTGAGGATCGCAGCCACAAAGGGGCTGGCAGACATGGCGCGGGCAAGTTTGGGAAACAGCCATCCCGCGAAACCATCAAACGGGCCAAGGGCTGCATTTATGCCCACCACAGCGCGGGGCGGATTGGGCAAGACCTCTATCAGGCGCAGCGCAATGGCCGCCCCGGCAGAATGGCCAATAATCGCCAGGGGCCGCCAGCCCTGATCGGCACAAAGCGTGGCCAGATCATCGGCCATGGCATCCAGTCCCTGCCGCAACATGCCCCCTGCGCGGGTGAAACCATGCCCCGGCAGATCGGGGATAATCAGGCGATAGCCGGGCAGGCAGGGCACCAGCCGATGAAAACTATGGGCAGAGGCCCCGGCCCCGTGCAACAGCAACACATCCGGCCCCTTGCCCATAACCTGCACATGCCATTCATGCGGGCGGCAGCGAATGACCTTTGAGTATTCGCGCAAAGGCCAGTCTTTGGGGATGCTGGACATCTCTAGCCCCCCAAGGCAGCAGAAAGCGTGGCCGACAGGCTGCGCGCATCGGCACGTGGCAAGGTTATCATCGTGGCGCGCATCTGGGCGGCAAGTTCGGCAAGCTGCGGCTTGGGGCGCAAGCTGGTATCAATCACCAGCGCAGGAATTTTGCGCGCGGCAATGGCGCTGGCAATCTGCGCGGCCTCGGCCCCGGCCTGTGCGCGATTGGCGCTGCCATCCAGCGCGATATTGCCCCGCCCATCTGTGAGAAAGGCCAGCGTGGGTGCCATGCCATGCCCGCGCGCCTGTTCGGCCGTGGCCAGCGCGATTTGCAGCGCATGGGCAAGGGGCGTTGCCCCGCCACCGGGCAGGCCCGCAAGCCTGCGCTTTGTCTGCACCAGCGAACGCGATGGCGGCAAACACAGTTCCGCGCTATGGCCGCGAAAGGCCACAAGTGCCACATGATCGCGCGCCGAATAGGCCTCGGCCAGCATCAGCTCCACTGCGCCCTTTGCCTCTGCCACCCGCGCCCGCGCGGCAGAGCCAGAGGCATCGACCACGAAAATCAGCACACGGTCGGTCTGATCCTGATAGCGCTTTATGCGAATATCGGCAGGCATCAGAAGCAGCCTGTCCCCGCCCCGGCCCGGCATCATAGCGCGGCGCATCTTTTGCCACGGTGCGGCTTGGCGCAGCGTTGCAATCACATCCACCCGCGCGCCTGCGCCGGGCTTGCCCGCGCGCGACGGCAAAGGCCTGCCCCGCCGCATGGATTTGCGCGCAGCCCCCGCGCCGGAATTGCCGCCCATGGCACGCGCCACGCGCGCGGCCTGCAGCTGCGCCAACAGCCCCGGCGGCAACATGGCGCGCGCGGCCTCTATCAGCATCTCATCGGGGATATCTTGCGCGTTTTCTTCGCGGTCGCGGGCTTGGTCTGGCTGGTCTTGGGGCGGTGGCTCTGGCTGCGCCTCCTCCGGCTCTGGGGCCGTTTCGGGGAAATGACGCGCTTTATGCGCGTAACACAGTGCCACGGCGATTTCCAAATCTTCCTCGGCAATTGCCCCCGCGCCGCGCCATGCCGCATGGGCGCGCGCGCAGGCCAAGGCCAGAAGCGGCGCGCGCAGGCTGGTTATGCCCAGATCGGCGGCCACACGCACAAGCCGCGCTTGCGCGGCATCTGTGGCAACATGGGCCAGCCGCGCTTGGGCCGTGGCAATCAAGGGCAAGCTGAGGGCAAATTCCTGAGTCTCGCCCCAAGCGAAACGATCCAAGTCCAGAAACAGGCCCAGACGATCGGCCAGCGCAGCGGGCAGGCCCTCGCCTTCTTCCGCGGCCTCATCCTGCGCGACAAGGGCAAGGCCCGCGTCCTGATCCAGCGCTTGGCCCAGACGCACGGCCAGACCGGGGGGGCAGCGTTCGGCCATTGTCAGCGCCAGAAAGCCGGGGGTTTCCAACAGGCCCGCATGGCGGCGCATTTCGCCACTGGCCAGCGTGGCGGATAAATCCATACCGCCCATCAGCGCCTCATCCGTGATAAACGGGTGCAGCTTGCGCGGGCCAAGCGCGGCCAAAGCCGCAAGCACCCTGTCGCGCACTGGCCCTGCACGGCTACGCAGCCACAGCCCGCGCAACCCGCCCGGATCAATCGCCAGCAGGCTTAGCGCGCGTTCCACCATGGCCCAAGGGCTGGAATCAGGCGCAGGGCGGCCAGATTGGCCACTGGTGTCATCATAAGGGGTCAGGGCAGCACCTCGGCCAATTGGCGGGCCACACGCGCGGTAGAGCCTGCCTCATCCAACGGATCGCGGCGCAAACGGTGGCGCAGGGCCATAGGGGCTGCCGCGCGGATATGGGCGCGCGTTACATCGCTCGCACCCTCATAGGCC
>JAIUNA010000173.1 GCA_022565265.1 Roseinatronobacter sp.
GATTGATGTCATATTGCCTGTCTTTCTGGTCATTGGCTTTGGCTATGTCGGGCGCTGGCGCAAGCTGATTTCAGATGATCAGGTGGATGGGGTTGTGTGGTTTACCCAGACATTCGCCATTCCCTGCCTGCTGTTTGCCGCCATTTCCCGGCTGGATCTGGGGCAGGAATTCGACTGGCGGTTGCTGGTCAGTTTCTATGTGGGCGCGCTGGCGGGGTTTGCGCTTGGCTTTGGCGGCGCGCGGCTGTTGTTCAAACGCGATTGGGAATATTGCGTGGCGATTGGCTTTGTCGCGCTCTTCTCCAATTCGGTGCTTCTGGGCCTGCCGATTACAGAGCGCGCCTATGGCCCGGACGCGCTGGCCGCAAATTATGCCATCATCGCAGTGCATTCGCCCATTTGCTACGCTGTGGGGATTACCGCGATGGAAATGATCCGCAATCGCGGCGGGCGGCTGCGCGATACCGGGCGGCGGGTATTTGGCGCGATGTTTCGCAATGCGCTGGTGATCGGGATCGCGCTGGGCTTTGTGGTGAACCTGTCGGGCCTGATATTGCCCGGTGTGGTGGATCAGGCGCTGGACATGATGGTGCGCGCGGCGCTGCCTGTGGCGCTGTTCGGGCTGGGGGGGGTGCTGTATCGCTACCGCCCGGAGGGGGATTTTCGCACCATCGGCTATGTGGCGCTGTTGTCGCTGGTGGTGCATCCGCTGATCACTTACGGGCTGGCGCGCGCCTTTGGCCTTGGCACAGAGGCGCTGCGCTCTGCCGTTGTCACCGCCGCAATGGCGCCGGGGGTGAATGCCTATGTCTTCGCCAATCTGTACGGGCGGGCGAGGCGGGTTGCGGCCTCGTCGGTGCTGATTGGTACTTTGGGGGGGATTGTGACAGGCTGGGTCTGGGTGCAGATTTTGCCTTAGAGTGTGTCGCGCAAGACTGGGGCATGGGTTTGTGCGCGCGGCCTGAGTTCCCCCGCCAGCCGGTGCAGATGCACTGAGGGGCAGGCGCGCTGGGCAATCTCGCACAGATGGGCGTGATGGGTCAGATAGATCACCTGCCCGCTTTGGGCCATTTCGGCCAGCAGGCGAAATGCGGCCTCGCTGCGGGTATCATCGAAGGTTTCCATGATATCATCGGCGATGAAGGGCACGGAGGGGCGGGAGCGGGCCAGTTCCAGATAGCCCGCTGCGCGCAGCGCCAGATAGAGCTGAAACCGTGTGCCTTTGGACAGGCTGTCCACCGGTTTGCCCGCCCCGCCTTGCGCCTGCGCGATCAGGATTTCATTGCGCCCATCGGGCTGGGTAGACAGCCCGTCATAGCGCCCCCCTGTCAGCAGCGCGAAAGCCGCACTGGCGCGTGCCATCATATCCGAGCGATGCGTATCGCGGTAAAGCCGCAGCGCCTGGTCCACGGCCACCATTCCGGCCTGTCGCGCCATGAAATCCTCTGCTTCTTGCGTGATTTGCAACACAAGGGTCTGGCGCTCTGCTTCCAGCCGGGCGGCTGTGCCATCGGCGCCCGCTGCATCGCGCGCCTGTTCGGCGCTGGCAAGCGCGGCATAACCCGCGCGCAAGGCATCATCTTGTGCGCCAAGGGTTGCATCAAGCGTTTCAGCCTCGGCCCGCGCGGGGGCGGGATCAAGGTTTTCCAGCCGCGCGAGTTCGTCTTCCAGCCGCAACCCGTGCAGATGTTGGGCCAGATCGGCGCGCAGGCTGTCGCAATCGGCTTTGAGCGCCTGCGCCTGTGCCATTTCTTGCAGATATGTTTCAATCGCGCGCAAGCTCATATCAGGAAATTCGGTGCGCAAGGGCGCTGTCGCAGCCTCCAGCCGCGTGCGGCGTTGGGTGAGCGTGAGCAGATGGGCGCGCGCTTGGGTGATGTCGCGCTCCAGCCGGGTGCGTTCGGTTGCGCGGTTTTGGGCCTCGCGCAGACGGGCGCGCAGGCGCGGCCAGAGGGCCTGCGCATCTTCCGCTATGTCCAGATCAAGCGCTTTGGCCAGTGCTATCAGATCGCTGTGGAAGCTGGCCAAATCCTCTTCAATCCGGGCAATGCGGCGCTGCAAAGCCTCTGCCTGCGGGGCCAGAACGGCCAGTTCCGCCAGCACGGCAAGAGTGGTGCGCATCTGCGTGGTATCCGGGGCGGGTGTGCCTATCCATGTGCGCGCGCACAGCTCTTGCCACCTGGCCTGCCATGCGGAGTGTGCGGCCTGAGCCGCCTGCACCTCTGCCACCCGCGCGGCCAGATCACGGCGCGCGCGCGCGGTTTGGCGCAGGGTTTCGGCGGTGCTTAGCAGCGCCTCGGCCTCTGCCAGCAGGGTGGGGTAATCCTGCCCCGATACCGCCCGGCCCAAAGCGGCCAGCGCCGCGCGCAAGCTGGCGGCCGCGCTTTCCAGCCGCGCGGCCTGCGCCTGCATCTGTGCGCTGGCCTGTGCCAGATCGTGCTCGGCCTGCAAGGCAGTTTCGCGCCGCGCCAGCCATGCGCGCAAATCCGCCAGATTGCGCCCCTCTGGCGCAATGCCAAGCGCTGCCCAATGGCGCGCAAGCTGGCCCTCTTGCGCGGCCAGATCGGCGCGCGCGCTGTCGCGCCGCACTTGTGCCTGTGCAAGGCTGGCCATTTCCTGACGCAGCAGTGCAAGTTTTTCCTCGCGCCGCGCCTGTTCCAGCCGTGCGGCTTGTACCGCGTCATCTGCGGCCATTGCGGCCTCAAACTCTGCGGCCGATTGCGCGCAAAGCTGCGCTTTATGCGCGGCCCAAGCCGCCTGCCGCGCGGCGCGGCTGGCCTGCGCCTGCTGGGCACAAACGGGTGTAGCGGTGTCGCTTTGTGCTTGCAGGCGCGCGGTGCTGTCTTCCAGCCGCGCACAATCCTGCGCGGCGGTGCGTGCGGCGTCCTGCGCCTGCGCAAGCGCGGTTTCCAAGGCGTGCAGGCTGTCTGCATCTGGCATATCCAGCGCGGCCAAGGCCAGCCCATCGCCCTGCCACGGCGCAAGCCGGGCAACTGCCTGCGCCTGCGCCGCCTGCATGGCCTGTAACGCGGCCATGCTGTCAGATTGCAGCCGCAACAGATCGGCGCGGCGCAATTCTGCAACCAGCGGGTGCAGGCGCGCAAGCGCGCCTTCATCCAGAGCGGGGCTGTCGGGGACATCTTGCAGCGCGGCGCGGGCGCGTGACACTTCACGCTGTGCGCTTTCAATGCGGCTGGCAACAAGGCTGTGGGCCTCTGTCATCTCGGCCAGTTGGGCGGCGATATCGGGGCGATGGCTGCGCTTGCCACTGTCAGATCAGACCGCCCCAACCGCGCAAGCGCCGCAGTTTGCGCGCGGTCAATTTCGGCCAGTTCCGCGCGGCGGCGGGGCAGATCGGCGCGTTCCTTGGTGACAGCGCCAAACCGGCCCTCGAACGCTTCCAGCCGGGGGATATGGGCGGTTGCGGCATCATCCGGGGGCAGGTTGGCCAAGGCGGCTTCCAAGCTGGCAAGCTGGTCTTGCGCAGCGGGGATAAGCGCGGCCAGTTCGGCCTCTTGCGCCAGCCATGTGGGCAGAGAGGCGGGCCAATCGGGCGCAACGGGGCGGGGGGCAGGCAGGGCTGCAAGCCGCGCGTCATCCTTGCGCAACCGTGACAGCATTGGCAGCGCGTCCAGATCGCGGCGCAGCGCATCCAGCCGGGCCTGGGTTTCGGCGCGCCGGGCGCGGGCGGTTTCATAGCCCTCTTGCGCCTGTTCCACGGCCTGTACCAGCCTGCGCCAATCGCTGACAGCCAGATCGGCGGCCTTGCGCTGGCTGGTCAATTCGGCCAGCCGGGCCTTGTGGCCTGCAAGCACATGCGCGCGGCCTTTGGGCCTGAACCATTGTGCGCTGTCGTCATGCAGGGCCGATAGGCCTGCGCTGAGTTCCGCCAGCCCTGCACTTGCGGCAAACAGAAGGCTGCCCAATTCGCCCTTGCTGTCGAGAATGCTTTTGCCCCCCAGTTCGAGCGTCTCATCATCGAGCGAGAACATGGTCATATACCCGTCCCGATCCAGACCGCCCAAAGCGGCAGCAAGGCTGGCATCGGGCAAGGGGCTGCCTGTGGCTGTATCCAGCAGGGTATTGGCATTGCCCTTCACCCGCGCCACTGCCAGCGGGCCATGCGGGGTGTCAAGGCTGGCTCCCAGCCGCAGCGCGCGATTGTCATGCAGGAAGTTATAGCCCGTGCGCACAGGAATGCCGAACAAGAGATCCCGCCAGCCCGAAAACAGCGTGGATTTTCCGGCCTCATTTGGCCCATAGATCACATGCAGATCGGGCGTGCCGGGGGCGGGGCGCGGAAATTCCAGCAGGTGATTGGTGAAATGGCCATAGCGCAGAAGGCCAAGCTGGTTCAGCCTCATGGGGTTTGGCCCCGCAGATGGGCCAATATTTCGGCCACGCCGTCAGATATCAGGCCATCGGGCAGATGGACCACGGCATCGCGGGCCTCTGGCGGCAAGGCTGCTTCCAGTGTCAGGCGCAGTTCTTCCAAGGCCGCCGCATAGGCAGGGCTGTGCAGCACATCTTGCGCAATCAGGGCGGCAAGATCGCCCAGCGCGCCAGATACAGGCGCGCGATTGTCCAGCGCCAGTACCAGCTTTTCCACCCAGACACCGCCCAACCCGCGCGCCACATCCTGCGCTTCGGCCAAGGCCAGATCGCGGTCACGCCGCAGCCGTGCGGCCAAGGGGGCCGCACCGCGCAATTCCAGCCGCGCCACCAGATGCGGGCAAGGCAGGCGCGCGCCTTCCAGTGCTATGGCGATGCGCGGGCGCAGGCCCGCCCAATCGTCCAGCCCTGTGACATCCACCTCCACAGGCGCAAAGCCTGCCAGCGCCACCACATGCGCGCGGGTTGTGATCGTGCCCTCATCGTTTATGTCCACCAGCGTCACGCTGCCAGCGCCCGGCTCTCCGATATCGCGGCCCTGCGGAATGCCGGGCATGGTAACATGGGCCAGCCCCGGACGGGGCGCAGGATAGTCCAGCCGCTTGTGGATATGGCCCAAGGCCCAATAGTCAAACCCGCTGCCCTGCAAATCCGCCAGCGGGCAGGGCGCATAGGGATCATGCCCCAGCGCCCCGCCAAGCGAGGTATGCATCAGCCCGATATTGAGGGCATCGGGTTCGGGCGGGCGGTATTTGGGCAGCAGGTTTTCGGGCGCGTGTTTGTCGCGAAAGCTCAGGCCATGAATGGCCACGCGCCGGGGGCTGGCCGCGATAATCTCTACCCCCGCGCGGCCTGTGAAAACATGGGTGCGGGGCGGCAATGTCAATTCGCGGGTGATGGTGCTTTCGGCATCATGATTGCCGCGAATGATAAAGCTGGCAATGCCCGCCTGATCCAGCCGCGCCAGTTCGGCCGCCAGAAAACGCGCGGTTTTCATGCTGGTTTGCTGGCCATCATAGAGATCACCCGCAATCAGCAGGGCATCCACCTTCTCGCGCAGGCAAAGCGAGATGATATTTTGCAGCGCGCTGCGCGAGGCATCGGCAATCATCTCTGCCAGATCGGGATCGCGCAGCGCAAGGCTGCGCAGCGGGCTGTCCAGATGCAGATCGGCTGTGTGAATGAAGCGAAATCCCATATGGGCCAGATTGCCCTGCTTGGCGGGGCAGTGCAATGGCTGGTATAGTGGCCAGAGCGCCTGCCATGCCGGGCGCGCATGGCGGCCATTCGCTTCTGGCGTTGTTTTTCGCGCGCGCGCGCATTATGTCCCGGAATGCAGCGTCTTGAGGAGGGGAAGCCTTGCGCGATCTGAAATTGCCTGACCAGCGCCACCCGGAAAAAGCCCATCGCCCGGTGCAGGCCCAGCCCAAGAAGCCCGACTGGATTCGCGTGAAAGCGCCCGGTGGCAAAGGCTATGCCGAAACCCACAAGATCATGCGCGAGCATAAGCTGACAACAGTATGCGAGGAAGCAGGCTGCCCCAATGTGGGCGAATGCTGGTCACAGGGCCATGCCACCATGATGATCATGGGCGAGATTTGCACGCGCGGGTGCACCTTTTGCAATGTCGCCACAGGCCGCCCCGATACGCTGGATGCGTTTGAACCGGGGCGCGTGGCCCATGCGGTGGAAAAGCTGGGCCTGAAACATGTGGTCATCACCAGCGTTGACCGCGATGATCTGGACGATGGCGGGGCCGAGCATTTTGCCCAGACCATCCGCGCCGTGCGCCATCGCAGCCCCGATACAACGATTGAAATCCTGACCCCCGATTTCCTGAAATGCGCGCCTTCGGTGCTGGAAACCGTGGTGGCCGCGCGGCCTGATGTGTTCAACCACAATCTGGAAACCGTGCCCGGCCTATACCCCGAAGTGCGCCCCGGCGCGCGGTATTTCCATTCGCTGCGCCTGTTGCAGCGGGTGAAAGAGCTTGATCCCGCGATGTTCACGAAATCGGGCATCATGGTGGGGCTTGGCGAAGACAGGCAGGGCGTTTTGCAGGTTATGGATGACATGCGCGCGGCGGATGTGGATTTCATCACCATTGGCCAATATCTGCAACCCACCCCGCGCCACCACCGGGTGGATCGTTTTGTCACGCCGGATGAATTCAAAGCCTATGAGAAAGCGGCCTTTGGCAAAGGGTTTCTGATGGTATCCTCCACGCCGCTGACGCGATCAAGCTATCATGCGGGCGATGATTTCGCGCGCCTGCGCGCCGCGCGGCTGGAGAAGCTGGCACAGGGCTGATCCTTGCCAGCTGACACAGAGAGACACGGGGGGATGCAGGGGGGCGTTTACGGTGAGGGCGGCTGACCCCGCACCCCGCCCGGTTAACAGGGGGCGAAGCCCCGCCGGGCAGCGCCCGACCGGCCCTTGGGCGGGCGCTGCCTTGTGGTGTGCATGATGCTTTTGCGCAAAGCTGCGCGGCTTTCCCGACTGTCTGCACCCCCCGCAGCGCTGCCCCTCATGGCGGGAGCTTTGCGCAGGCGGCAACCTCCAGTGTTCGCTGCCTGACACAAGATAGCC
>JAIUNA010000174.1 GCA_022565265.1 Roseinatronobacter sp.
CACCCTGCCCGCAGAGGCAGACCCCGCCAATGGCTGTGTCATGCCTGCACCCGTCACCAACTGACGCCATCAAGGGCCGCCATCGCGCGGCCCTTTTCATCCGGTCATAAGGGGGGAGCCTATGACACACGATCTCAGCTTCTGGACAATGCAGACCCTGAACGCGCTGCAATTGTCGATGCTTCTGTTTCTTCTGTCCATCGGGCTTACGGTTATCTTTGGCCTGATGCATTTCGTCAATCTTGCCCATGGCGCGCTTTATGCGCTGGGGGCGTATTTTGCCGCCACTGTGGCCAGCACTGCCGGATTCTGGGTGGCGCTGCTGGTCGCACCTTTGGGCGTGGCGGTGGTTGGCATGGCGCTTTATGGCGGCCTGATCCAGCGCATGCGCAAATCCGGCCCCATGGCACAGGTGCTTGTCACATTCGGGCTTATCTTTGTGCTGCTGGATCTGACGCGCATTTTCTGGGGCGATCTGGCGCTGGCAATTTCCCCGCCTGCGGCACTTTCGGGCCGGGTGGATGTGCTGGGGGTGGGGTATCCTGCCTACCGTCTGTTCATCATCGGCCTTGGTGTGGCGATCTTTGCCGCGCTGGCGCTGGTGCTTGGGCGCACCCAGATTGGCGCCATGATCCGCGCAGGCGTGGATAATGACGCCATGGCCGCCTGTATGGGCATCAATGTGGAACGGCTGTTCTTTATCGTGTTCTGCGTGGGCTGCGGGCTGGCCGGGCTGGCGGGCGCCGTTGCTGCGCCGCTGCTGAGTGTGACGCCGGGCATGGGGCTGGAAATCCTGATCCCCACTTTGATCGTCATTGTTATCGGCGGGCTTGGCTCGCTCAAAGGGGCGATAGCAGGCTCGCTCATCTATGGGTTTGTGCAGACCTTCGGGGCAGTGATGTTGCCCGGTATGGCCTCGATCCTGATTTACGCGCTTCTGGCGGCTGTGCTGCTTCTAAAGCCCGTTGGCCTGTTTCCCGCGAAAGGATAAGCGACATGTTCAGACATACACCCCTGCGGTATGCCGCCCTTGTCCTGCTGATGTCGGGCGCGGTGATAACGGCCTTCACTGCCGGATATTTCGGCATGGAAATTCTGACCGAAATCCTGATCCTCGCCATTCTTGTGCTGGCGCTGGATCTGGTGGCGGGCTTTGGCGGCATGGTGTCGCTTGCACATGGCGCGCTGATGGGGCTGGGGGCCTATGCCTTTGTGGCGCTGGCCACCAAGGGCGGGCTTGATCCATGGGTTGCCGCCAGTGCGGCTGTGGCCATCACGGCGGGCACAGGCTGGGTGATTGGCGCCATCTGCGCGCGCAGTCATGGCATTTACTTCATCAAGGCCACACTCGCTTTCGGGCAGATGGGCTATTCCTATTTCTTCGAGCAACCCTTTTTCGGCGGCGATGACGGGCTGGTCGGGCCGGGGCGGTTTGATCTGGGCTTTATCGGGATAGACCTGAATGACAGCCGCAGTTTTGCCCTGTTCTGCCTTGCCATACTGGGGCTGGCCTATCTGGCAGCAGTGGCGATCCTGCGCTCTGGCTTGGGGCGGTCACTGACAGGCGTCATGCATAACGAAAAGCGCATGCGCGCCTTGGGCCTGACAGTGTGGCGCGTGAAAGCCGATGTCTTTGGCCTGTCGGGCGCAATGGCCGGGATTGCGGGCGTGCTGGCGGCGCAACATATCATGTTCATCTCGCCCAAGATGCTGCATTGGACAGTGTCGGGAGAGGCGCTGGTGGTCGTGATCCTTGGCGGGCTTGGCACGCTGGTAGGGCCGCTTGTGGGGGCAGTGGCCTTTGTGGTTCTCAAGCATGAGCTTGGCCATGTGACAACCTATTGGCACCTCTTTGTCGGGGTTGTGCTGATTGCCGTGGTCATGAGCCGCGCAAACGGGATTTTCGGCTTCATCGAAGCCCGCTTTGGCCCGCGCACAGACCGCATGATCCAAACCATCCAGACCCGCAATGATGTGAAGGAGGCTGCAAAAGATGCTTGAAACACGCAATCTGGATAAAAGTTTCGGGGCTGTCCACGTTACGCGCAATGTCTCGCTGAAGCTGGAACGGGGCGAGCGGCGGGTGATCCTTGGCCCCAATGGGGCCGGCAAAACCACGCTGTTCAATCAGCGTGTAGGCGAAATTGCACCCGATACGGGACAAATCCTGCTGGCGGGCGAAGATGTGACCGCCCTGCCTGTGGCCAAACGCGCGCGGCGCGGGCTGTCGCGCAGCTACCAGAAAAACACCCTGTTTGACGGGCTGACAGTGGAAGAGAATCTGGCACTCGCGGCCTCTGTGCATGCCGGGCTGTCAATGACGCTCTGGCGCGATGCGCTGCAATCGGCGCAGGTGCGCGAGATTGTGGAAGAGGTGGCCAATCAGGTAAATCTGATGCCCTATATCCATGCCAAAGTATCCGAAATCAGCTATGGCGTGCGCCGCCAGCTGGAGGTGGGTGTGGCCTTGGCCACCAAGCCGCTGGTGCTGTTGATGGATGAACCCACATCGGGCGTGGGGCCGGAAATGGCAAAGGGGTTTCATGATCTGCTGGCGGGCCTGCCGCGTGATCTGACGCTTCTGATTATCGAACATGACATGGATCTGGCCTTTGCCGTGGCCGATACAATCACAGTGCTGAATTATGGCGAGGTTGTCTTTGATGGCCTGCCAGAGCAGGCGCGCGGATCAAAACTGTTGCGCGACATTTATCTGGGGGCTTGGGAAGATGCTTGATGTGGTCGGTATCAACGCCGGATACGGCGAGACGCAGGTTCTGTATGGCCTGTCTGTCACAGCGCAAAAAGGCCGGGTTCTGGCTATTCTGGGCCGCAACGGCGCGGGCAAATCCACCACGCTGAAAACCATCATGGGGCTTTTGCCCGCGCAGGCAGGCGAAATCCGCTTTGATGGCCAGCCCATCCATGGGGCAAAACCCTATGACATTGCGCGCGCGGGCATCGCCTATGTGCCAGAGACGCGCGATATTTTCCCCTCCCTCAGCGTGCGTGAAAATCTGGATCTGGCCGCAAAGCGCTTTGCCGCTGGCGCGCAGGGCTGGACACTGGCGCGGGTGCTGGATCTGTTTCCGCGGCTGGGCGAGAGAATGGAAAATGGCGGGCAGGAACTGTCGGGCGGCGAGCAGCAAATGCTGGCCATTGCCCGCGCGCTATTGATGAACCCGCGCCTTCTGATTCTGGATGAACCCACCGAAGGACTGGCCCCGATTATCGTCAAGCTGATCCATGACAAGTTGCAAGAGCTGCGCGATGAGGGGTTGTCGATGGTGATTGTCGAGCAGAATTTCGGCTTTGCCACCTCGCTTGCCGATGATGTGGTGATCGTCTCCAAGGGGCAGATTGTCTGGACGGGCAGCGCCGCCGAAATCCGCGCCGATGAAGCGGCGCAGCATCGCTGGCTTGGGGTGTAATCGGGGGGCGCCCCCCGAAATCGGCACGGCGGATGGCCGCCGCCGGTCGGGATATGCGCGGATTTGCGCGCTATCCCGACCGGGCGTGCCTTTGGCCATATCTGCCGCTACGCAACTCGCGCCGCGTCTTGCGCCACAAACTGCACGCGCCTGGGCCGGTTGACATGGGCAGAGGCCAGCACGGCCTCGGCAATCATCTCTGCCGTGACTGCCGATAGCGTCCATCCCAGATGGCCATGGCCCGTATTGTAGAAAACCCGCGCCTTGCGGCCCTGTTCCACCTTCGGCATCATATTGGGCATCATCGGGCGCAATCCGGCCCAAGGGATGGCATGCTCTGTCGAAACACCGGGAAAGAACCGCTCGCACCATTTCACCAGCGGGCGAATCCGATCATCGCGGATATCCAGATTATACCCGTTAAACTCGGCTGTTCCGGCAATGCGGAAACGATCTTTGCCCAAGCGGCTGGTCACGATCTTTGCCTCATCATCCAAAAGACTGATCCAGGGTGCCGCCTGCTGGCTGGTTGCATCATCCAGCCGGACAGTGATGGAATACCCCTTCACGGGATAGATATTCACCCGGTCGCCCAGACTGGCTGCAATGCGGCGGCTGTCCACTCCGGCGCAGATGATGACCGCATCAAACCTGTCAGTCTGGCTTTCGGCGGCCTCGCTCCAGGTAATCCGCACCTCGCGCTCATCGGCCAGAATACGGGCGACATCGGCCCCAAAGCACAGGCGCGCGCCTTGGCGTTCAATCGCCTGCGCAAGCCCCATCGTGTAGCGGTGAATATCGCCGGTAAAATCACTCTCAGTAAAAAAGCCCCCATAAAAACTGCCGGTCAGCGCAGGTTCGATCTGGCGCAACTCTGCCGGGCCAACGGCGCGGCGCGTTACCCCGCCCTCGGCCAATAGCGCATTGACCCGTGCCGCATGGTCAAATTCGGCCTTGTCTGTGTAGATATGCAATATGCCACGATCCTCGCAATCAAACGCGAATCCGTGCCGTGTGGCCTTTTCTTTCAACAGGCCCCGCGCCGCAACGGCCATACGTGTGGTGGCAATGGTATTTTCGCGATACTGGCCAATCGCGCCAATGAATTCGGCCATCCAGCTATATTTATGCCAACTGGGTGCCGGATTGACCAAAAGCGGCGCGCCACGTGTCAGCATCCATTTCATGCCCTTGAACACAGTCGCCCAGCGATTCCATGTTTCCGCATTGGAGGCAGAAAGCTGCCCGCCATTGGCGAAGGATGTCTGCATCGCTGCGTAGCGGTTGCGATCAAAAAGCGTGACGTCATAGCCCCTGTCAAGCAGGCTGGACGCCGTTGTGACACCGGTTATTCCGGCGCCGATAACAGCTATTCTGGTCATGGTTTCCTCCGCGACCCAAGGTTTCAACCCGCCGGATGACGGGCCGTTTCCCCTCTGTCACGGGCATTGGCCCATTTCAGATCGCCACCAAAACACAGTCCTTTTGCCTGAGAGTTTCCGGGGGGTTGCTCCTTCGGCGCCGAGAAATCGGCCTCTCCTGCGTTGGCTTGATCGGCCTGCAAAAGCTAGAAGGAAATATATCTCATGTCAAGACTATTTCAACCAAAGATAATGTGCCGCGCCAGTTGGCGATGCAGCAGGCCGGGGGAAATTTCCCGATTTACATTGTTGAGTAAATCTGTAAGAAATGGCGTACCCAGTCCAGCCATGACAGCGCGACACGGCACCCCCCTTCATGCCTGACGGAGCGACCCCATGCCCCACCACCCTTATGGAACACTGCGCGATATGCTGTCAGTGCATGCCATGTCTGCAGATTATTGCGGCGCCCTCGAACCCCAGTTGCTGGAAGTCCTGCACGATCGGCAGAGTCTGCCTTGCCAAGGAACAGATAGCGTCCGGGCGCGCATTGGCCAGCAACCTCAGACAGGGGCGGGGGTGCAGCATGTCCAGCGCTAAGCCCCGGCGCGATGGCCAATTTCGCCACGGATCGGCCCGCCCTACCACCTATGGCCATCATCGCCAGCCCAAACCCGGTGAAGTTGCCCTTGGCAACTTGGCGCTAAATTCCTCTGCGCGGCTGACACTGGCGCTTATGCGCTGGCATTTCCAGACCTTCGCCAACCCCGAAAGCCATGGCTGGCTGATGGCCATGCGCGTCGCGGCGGCGCATGTTGGCCCCGATCTGGCAGGGGCGCTGTGCTGCGATGTGGTCAAGCTGATCCAGAGTTTGCGCGGCGCGCGCAGTTCGGCCTTTTTATTCAATTCCGAGGGCTGCGCCTGCTGCCGTATCTGGGCCACAGCAGACGAGCGGCGCTTGATGGAATGTGTGGAAGCCATCTGCCAAGGCCAGCAAGGCCGCGCCCGGATCATGGCGCAACTTCTCTGCGATGGGGCCTGTCACGAGGGTTTGATCGCGGCGGCGCAGGATTTCGCCACGCGGCATTTGCAGCCAAGGGCGGTTGCGATTGAAAACACACCGGCCTGATGCGGGATATGACAGAAACATGCACGCCCCCACACAGTGGCGGCATGCACACACCCGGCGCGGCTTTATGCGGCTTCGGGCCGTTTTGCCCCTGTCATATAAGCCACGGCATCTGACATGGAGTGATCTTTGGGGTCAATCACGCACAGACGCTTGCCCAGCCTGTGCACATGAACACGGTCTGCCACTTCAAAGACATGCGGCATGTTATGGCTGATCAGGATAATGGGTATCCCGCGCGAGCGCACATCAAGGATCAATTCCAGCACCTTGCGGCTTTCCTTCACGCCCAGCGCGGCGGTTGGCTCGTCCAGAATCACCACCTTGGAACCGAATGCCGCCGCCCGCGCCACCGCCACGCCCTGCCGCTGGCCACCTGACAGCGTTTCTACCGGCTGGTCGATGTTCTGGATCGTCATCAGGCCCAGCTCATTCAGCTTTTCACGGGCAAAAGCGCGCATGGCGGGCAAATCGAGCATACGAAACCATTGCCCCATCGGGCCGGGCTTGCGCAATTCGCGCCCGATAAACATGTTTTCCACAATCGACAAGGCGGGTGACAGCGCCAATGTCTGGTAAACTGTTTCGATCCCCGCATCGCGCGCCTGCAAAGGAGAGGTGAAAGCAATCGGCTTGCCCTCCAGCGTGATTTCGCCCTCGTCGATGGTGACAGCGCCGGAAATGGCCTTGATCAAGCTGGATTTACCCGCGCCATTGTCACCGATCACGGCCAGAATCTCACCCGGCATGAGATCGAAATCGCAATGATCCAGCGCTGTGACGCGGCCATAGCGCTTGACCAGCCCGCGCGCTTTCAAAATGGGTTCCTGTGTCATGCCGAAACCTTTCTGATCCATTGGTCAATCGCGACCGCGATAATGATAAGCCAGCCAATGGCAAAAACCTGCCACAGCACATCCACCCCCGCCAGACGCAAGCCCGACGGGAACACGCCCACCATCAGAGCGCCAAACAGCGCCACCATGATAGCGCCGCGCCAGCCAAACCGGCTCATCCCGCCA
>JAIUNA010000175.1 GCA_022565265.1 Roseinatronobacter sp.
CCCAGCCTATCCACCCACCGCCGATATCGCGCCAATAGCTGCGCAGCGACAGCGCCAGGCCCAGCAGTGGCAGCAGGAATGCAGGGGCGAAGATGGCAACCATCGCGTTATGTCCAAGATAGGCGTAAAACCCCTCTCCGCTTTCGGGTTTCAGCGCGGCAAGCGCGGCGAAAAGGGCTGCAAAGCCTGCAATCAGCGCCGCAGCCACGGCCACCCCATGAGAATGAAAGACCCGCGCCAGTGCCTGCGGCCGGGCGTAATTCTCATATGTGTCCTGCCGCAATTCGGCCAGAACGGCGGGCAGGTTGAGGTCAAACTCATGCGGGGGCGCATATTGGCAGGCATAGTAGCAGCCCCGGCAGTTATGGCACAGATTGGCCAGATGCGTGGCATGCGCAGCTGTCATTTCCGGCAGGGCGAATAGCTGGGGGAAGACATCGCAATACCCCTCGCAATAGCGACAGGAATTGCAAATCTGGAACTGGCGCGCGGCCTCATCGTGCAAATTCGGGGTATTATCCAGCATGGGCGGCGGCCTCCTGTCCTGCGATGCGTCCGAAAACGGTTCCGATTGTCATGCCAAACCCGGCAAGATAGCCCTGGCCAAGGATAGAGCCTGCCAATATCTCGCCGGCCGCCCAGACATTGGGCAAAGGCCCAAGAGCACCCTGCACCCGCGCGCGCTCAGAAACCTTCAGCCCCAGATAGGTGAAGGTCACGCCGGGGCGCAGCATATAGCCATAATAGGGCGGGGTATCGAGCGGGCGTGCCCAGTTCGTTTTGGGCGGCTCCAGCCCTTCGGTTGCCAGCCCGTCCAAAGCGCCGGGGGTAAAGGTTCCGGCGCGGCAGGCCGCGTTATAGGCGGCCACAGTATCTGCCAGTGCGGTGCCCGGCAGGCCAAGCACCTGGGCCAGCCCCTCCAGCGTATCAGCTTTCACAGGCGTAAACACAGGCGGCATGAACAGGCCCTGGGCCTTTTGGTCGGTTATGGCATAGGCGATCTGATCGGGCTGCCCCGCGACAAGGCGGCCCCAGATCGCATACCGCTTGGGCCAGACATCTTCCCCTTCATCATAGAAGCGCGCCCCATCGCGATTTACGACAAGGGCATAGGGCACGCAATCCAGCCGCGTGACGATCCCGCCATCAAATTTTGGCGCGCGCCCGTCAATGGCCACGCAATGGCATTGCGTGGGGTCGCCCACGGATTGCGCGCCTTGATCAAGCACATCGCGCAACACAACGCCCCGGTTATAAGGCGTACCACGGATCAGGAAATTCTCCGCCCCCGGCCCCCATGCGCGGGTCAGCCAATCCAGATCGGCCTGAAATCCGCCAGAGGCCAGCACCACCGCGCGCCCCTCGATGCGCGTACCATCAGCCAGCGTGGCTGCGGTAAAGCGCCCCTCGCTGAGGTCGATATGTGTGACTTCGGCAGTATAGCGGATGGCAATACCCAGATCCTCGGCGCAGGCGTAATAGGCATTCACCAGCGCTTTGCCGCCGCCCAGAAAGAAGGCATTGGTGCGGTCAAGCGATAGCGTGCCAGAGAGCGCGCCTTGGAAGATAACCCCATGCTGCTCCATCCATGGAAGGCAGGCTTCGCTTTCGCGGATTGCAAGGCGTGCCAGCGCGGGGTCGGTCTGGCCTTTGGTGACGCGCAACAGATCGTCGTAATATTCCTCTTCGCCATAGCTGTCGGTTAGAACCGACAAAGGCCCATCATGCATGCAGCGGAAATTGCGCGTATGGCGGGAATTGCCGCCGCGCATGTGTTCAGGCGCAGATTCCAGAATGATGACGCGCGCGCCTGCCTCTGCGGCCTCTATTGCGGCGCAGAGTGCTGCATTGCCCCCGCCCACAACCACAACATCATACTGCGCCATCGCTGCCTCCTTCATCATCCCAAGCCGACATCAACCCCGCTTCGCGCAGATGGCGCAGGCGGATACGATGCGCGGCCTCGATATGGGCGCGCATCAATGCCTCTGCTCTGGCGCCGTCGCGCGCGCCCAGCGCATGCAACAGCCCCTCATGCTCTTGCGCGGCAGACTGGCTGCGCGCCGGGTCAAAGAGCGTGGACGGCCCAAGGATCAGCAATGTACGCGCCATCGCGCCGATGGCCCGTTGCAAATAGCGGTTCTTGGCCGCGTTTATCAGCGTGGCATGGAACTGGCGGTTCAGGCGCGCAATCTCGCCCGGCTGAGTGCTGGCGGTCATCTCGGCATTGATTTCTGCCAATTCGCGCAATTCCAGATCAGAGGCCGAGCGCGCCGCCAGCCGTGCGGCGGTGCCTTCCAGCACAGCCCGCATTTCATATAGCTCCATCACTTCGGCATAGCTCAGCCGCCTTAGGCTTGCACCCTGGCGGGGCAGGTGTTCGACCAGCCCGTCGGCCTCAAGCATGCGGATTGCCTCGCGGACAGGGGTGCGCGAAATTCCCAGACGCTCTGCAAGTTCAACCTCTCGCAATCGGGCGCCGGGGGGCAGGGTGCCAAGGCGGATCTCATCAAGAAGCCGATCATAGGCGCTTTTGCCCTGCGGCAGATCAGAGCCGGTTTCGGAAGGGTTGCGCATTGTGCTCTCATGGGCTGCTGATGGTGAATTTCAGATTGCATACACTTGGATACAAGAGTATGCAATAGGTATTCAAAAAGGGAAACGCCATGTTCACCCGCGCGCGCAGTGTCACTTTTGCCATCGCCCTTGCCGGGGTGGGTGTGTTTCATGGTCTTGATCTGCCGCTGCCCTTTCTGTTCGGGCCTATGTTTGCCTGTCTTGTGGCCGCCCTTGCGGGGGTGAAGATGCAAGGGGCCGGGCCTGTCTCTGTTGCGGCGCGAACCGTACTTGGGGTGGCGGTGGGGGCCTCTATCACGCCAGCCATTCTGGGGCAGGTGCCGCTGATGGCCATGACGCTGGCCATGATCCCGGTCTATGTTGCGCTTATTGGCCTGATTGGCGTGCCCTTCTTTCAGCGTATCTGCGGCTTTGACCGCGTTACCAGCTATTATGCCGCAATGCCGGGCGGATTTCAGGATATGGTGCTTTTCGGGCAAGAAGCGGGGGGCAATCCGCGCGCGCTTGCGCTGATCCATGCCACGCGGGTTCTGGTGATTGTCACACTCGCGCCGATATTGCTGCTTGGCCCGTTTGGCGTTGCGCTGGATCAACCCATGGGCGCGCCTGCGCGCGATGTGCCGCTGATGGAAATGGCGATCATGGTGGCGATTGCCCTGCTTGGCTGGAAAGGCGGCGAGCGGATTGGCCTGTTTGGCGCGGCCATACTGGGGCCGATGATACTGGCGGCTGCCTTGTCTTTGGGCGATGTCCTGCATCATCGCCCCCCGGCAGAGGCCATCAAGGCCGCACAATTCTTGATCGGCATGGGCATTGGCATGCAGTTCCGGGGCGTCACCTTACGCGAATTGCGCCATGATGTGGCAGCGGGGGCCGCGTTTGCCGTGATCCTTGCCGCTCTTGCCGGTGGGTTTACAGTTCTGGCCCATAGGATTGGCGGCGCGCCCATGCTTGAGGCTTTCTTGTCTTTCGCGCCCGGTGGGCAGGCGGAAATGACGGTTCTCGCCATCGTTGTCGGCGCCGATCTGGGCTTTATTGTTATTCACCATCTGATGCGGCTGGTCGTGGTCATCACAGGAGCGCCGATCATGGCACGGTTTATCTGGGGGAAAACGGAATGAAGATTGTTGTTCTGGAGGATTATGCGGGGGTTGCGCTGGAATATGGCGATTGGGATGGTTTGGGAGAAGTGACCGTCTTTTCCGATACCCTGCCGATGGGGCCTGCGCTGATTGCGCGGTTAAAACCTTTCGAGGTGCTGTGCGTGATGCGCGAACGAACCCCCTTTCCGGCAGAACTTATTCATGCCCTTCCAAATCTGCGCCTGATTGTCACGTCAGGCCCACGCAATGGCAGCATTGATATGGCGGCCGCAAAAGCCGCCCGGATTACCGTTTGCGGCACCCAGTCGCGCAAGACAACCACCGCAGAGCTGACACTTCTGCTGATGTTGGCCCTTAACCGTCAGCTTGTCCCAAATCTCGACAGTCTTCATGCCGGAAACTGGCAAGGCCCTCTGGGCCGGGATCTGGCGGGGTTGCGGCTGGGGCTGGTGGGATTGGGCAGTATCGGCGCACAGGTGGCCACTCTGGCGCAAGCTCTCGGAATGCAGGTTTGTGCATGGTCTCAGAACCTGACAGAGGCGCACGCAGCCGAGCAGGGCGTTATTCGGATGCCTTCGCTGCACGCGCTGATGGCACAGAGTGATGTGGTCTCGGTGCATTTGGTGTTGTCGGCGCGGACGCGCGGTCTGATCGGGGCTGCGGAATTTGCTGCGATGAAGCGGGGCGCGGTATTTCTGAACACGTCGCGTGCGGGGATCGTTGAAGGGGGCGCGCTGCTGGACGGATTGCGCCTTGGGCGGCCTGCCGCTGCGGGACTGGATGTTTTCGCGCACGAGCCATTGCCTTTGACAGACCCGCTTATGGATGCCGATTTGATCGCCAGCGGCAAGCTGCTTCTTACCCCGCATCTGGGCTACACGACAGAGGCCACCATGCGCCTGTTCTACAGCCAGACAGCGCAAGCGGTGCATGCCTGGAAGGCAGGCGCACCCATTCGCGTGATCTGAGGCGGTTTGGCGCCGCATCAAAGCGCCGTCTGCGCGCTATCTGTCGTGCTGTGCCACGGCCCTGCCAATCATTGCTTGCGCCGTGGCGCAGAAAGGGGGGCTGTCACCTGCAAGGCTCATGGCCTCTCTGCTGCGGGCCTTTCGGGCGGATCAACATATTCTTGGAAGTTGATCGCCGATCAGCATATCGACAATTCGGCTGCCGCCAAAGCCACCCTTCAGCCGCACCTGACCGGGATGCTCTGCAACAACATGGCCTATCAGCGCGGCCCCTTTGCCTTCGGGCAAGGCTGCGATTGCAACAAGTGCGGCCTGTGCTTGCTCTGCCGGAACAAACAGGACAAGCCGCCCCTCATTGGCCAGATAGAGCGGATCAAGGCCCAGTATCTCACACACGCCCCGTACTTCAGGGCGCAAGGGGACTGCGGTTTCGTCCAGCATTACCCCAAGGCCCGCCTCGATTGCCAATTCATTGAGCGCTGACGCCAATCCGCCGCGGTTGCAATCACGCGCTGCGCTCGTCTCTGGGGCGGCCAGAAGCGCCGCCGCCATGACCCTGTGCAAGGCAGCGCAGTCTGATACAAGTTCGGTTTCCAGCGCGAAATCACCCCGGCTGGCCATGATCACGGCCCCATGATCCCCCATCGGGCCATTCACGATTACCGCATCGCCAACCCTGATCCGGGCTGCGCCCAGATCCAGCCCCGGCGGGATGACACCGATGCCGGATGTGGTAACAAAGACTCCATCAGCCGCGCCACGCTCCACCACTTTGGTATCGCCTGTCACAATCCGCACCCCTGCATCTTCCGCCTCTTGCGCCATGCTGGCCACGATCCGGCGCAAAAGCGCTATCTCTGTCCCTTCCTCGATGATGAAACCCGCCGACAACCATAGCGGCCGCGCCCCGCCCACCGCCAGATCATTGATTGTGCCGCAGACTGCCAGTTTGCCGATATCGCCGCCGGGAAATTCCAGTGGCGCGACCACGAAACCATCCGTGGTAAAGGCCAGTCGTGCGCCTGTCTCTTGCAGCGCCGCATCCATCAACCGCGCCTGATCTTCCATGCCGGGGGGGCGAAAGCGCGATGTGAAAACCTCGTCAATCAGATCGCGCATGGCGCGTCCCCCTCCCCCATGCGCAAGGGTCACATGTGTATCGCGCAGCGCCATTCCTGCTCCTTCATCCTGTCCAGTGCATTCTAGAAATGATCACGCTGCCGCACCGCGCGCGCCACCATATTGCCAATAGGCCGCGCAGGCCCCTTCAGAGCTGACCATAAGCGCCCCCAAGGGGGTTTCGGGCGTGCAGCCTGTGCCATACTGCGGGCAAGCTGTGGGTTTGATCCTGCCTGTCATCACCGCCCCGCAGGCGCAGCCCTCTGGCTCTGCGACAGGGCGGGTAGCATTCGCATAGCCCACGCCGAATTTCTGCTCGGCATCAAAGGCGGCATAGGCCGGACGAATGCGCAAGCCGCTGGCCTCAATCTCGCCAAGGCCGCGCCATTCGAAACTTGGGCGGCGCTCATAGACATCGGCAATGGCGGCCAGTGAGGCCGGGTTGCCATGTTCGGGCACCACGCGGGCATATTGATTTT
The DNA here is from genome assembly GCA_022565265.1 of Roseinatronobacter sp. Lineage (GTDB taxonomy): Bacteria > Pseudomonadota > Alphaproteobacteria > Rhodobacterales > Rhodobacteraceae > Roseinatronobacter. The sequence goes on from JAIUNA010000175.1 coordinate 6,247, forward strand.
CCACCTCTGCGCGCCCTTCGGCAATCTGGCGCAGCACCATGGCCACCGATTGCAACAGGTCAATCGGTTCAAACCCTGCCACGACAATCGGTTTGTCAAATTCCTGCGCGATGAAATCATATGGGTGCGTGCCGATAACCATGCTGACATGGCCCGGCCCGATAAATCCATCAAGCGTCATATACGGATCACCCAGCAGGGCGCGAATGGGTTCGGGTACAGTGATATGATTGCAAAACACGCTGAAATTTGACAGCCCTTCGCGGCTTGCCGCCTGAATGGCAAAGGCGGTTGAGGGGGTGGTGGTTTCAAACCCCAGACCGAAAAACACCACCTCGCGCGCGGGATTGCGCCGGGCGATTTCCAGCGCATCCAGCGGCGAATAGACCATGCGGATATCGGCCCCGCGCGCTTTTGCCTGCATTAATGAGCCGCGCGTGCCGGGCACGCGCATCGCATCGCCAAAGGTGGTGAAAATCACGCCTGCGTGCTCGGTTATCTCGATACATTCATCCACCCGCGCCATCGGCAGCACGCAGACCGGGCAACCGGGGCCGTGGATGAATTCGATCCCCTCATGCACCAGTTTGTCCAAGCCGAAGCGAAAAATCGCATGCGTGTGGCCGCCGCAGATTTCCATTA